>JAUMYI010000028.1 GCA_030528705.1 Comamonadaceae bacterium
CCTGTTCAACATGGACGAGATCGAATCCATGGAGCTGATGCTCAAGAACATGAAGCAGACCAAGAACAACCACGAGTTCTTCGACATGATGCGCCGCGGCGGTTGAGCTGCGGCCACCGCCCCTGCCTGCCTGCCGCGTTGTGGAACAATCGGCGCTTTTGAGCTGCTGTTAGCCTTCTGCCGTGCACGCCCCGCCAACGCCCCCCGCACCGCCCCCAGCCGCGCCGCTGCCCCAGCTGCTGGCGCGCTGGCGCAAGCCCCTGGCGCTGCCGGCCTGGGGCATCTGGCTGCTGTCGCTGACGGCGGCGCTGGCTCTGTGGCTGGCCCACGGGCAGTGGAAGCGCCTGAACCACCTGCAAGAGCGCCTGGCCCAGCAATCGGCCGCCACCCAGGCCCAGGCCATCGAGGCGCGCAGCCTCTCGCAGCAGGCCCAGGCCCTGGCGCAGCAAGCGGCCACGCGCGCCAGCCTGAGCGAGGCGCGCATCAATGAATACACGCTGCAGCGCTCGCACCTGGAGCAGTTGGCCTTCGAGCTCTCACGCACGCGCGACGAAGCCATGCTGATCGACATTGAGGCCTCGCTGCGGCTGGCGCAGCAGCAAGCCCAGCTCACCGGCCTGGCCGACCCACTCATTGCCGCACTGCGCAACGCCAGCCACCGCCTGCAGCGCGCCGAGCAACCCCGCCTGACGCCCATCGTGGCCGCCATCGACCGCGATCTGGCGCGCCTAACCAGCACGGCCGTGACGGACACGGCCGGCCTGCTCGGCCGCATGGATGCGCTGCTGCTGCAACTGGAGAGCCTGCCGCTGGACAATGCCGTGGGCGGGGCCGGGCGCAGGCGGGCCGCGCGCCCCCCGCTGGCCATCTCCGACCACGAAGCCCAGGCCCTGGGCGGGCTGCCTGCCAGCGGCGCCGTGCAGGGCAATGCAGAAAGCCCGCCGCAGCCCGGGCCAGCCCAGCCGCTGCAAACCTCAGCAGCCACGCCAGACGCCGTGCAAGCAGCGGACGAAGCCCAGGCCGAAGCCGCCGACGAAGGCGGCTTCTGGGCCGGGCTGCGCCAGTCCTTTCAAGACCTGGTGCGCGTGCAACGCATCGAGCACCCGGACGCCGCGCTGCTGACGCAGGAGCAGGCCTTTTTCCTGCGCGAGAACCTGCGCCTGCAGCTGATGAATGCCCGCATGGCCTTGCTGGCCCGGCAGAGCGCCTCGGCCCGCACCGACCTGGCCGGCGTGCAGGCCCTGCTGCGCAAGTACTACGACATCGAGGCGCCGCGCACCCGCCAGGCGCTGCGCGCCCTTCAGCAATTGCAGGAGCACATCCAGGCCGTGCAGCCGCCAGCGATCACCGAAACCCTGCTGGCCATCGCCGCCGCTGAGGAAGCCACGCGCCCGGCAGGCGGCCAGGGCAGTGCCGCGGGCGAGGAAGAGGGCGGCAACGCCGAACAGGTTTCAGCTCAGCAGCGGGAGCGGCAGTGATGCGCAGCGCGCTGTGGGTGCTGATGCTGTTTGCCTCCGCCGTGGCGGCGGCCTTGTTCCTGAGCAACAACGGGGCCACCGTGACGCTGTTCTGGTTCCCGTACCGGGTGGACATGTCGCTGAACCTGCTGTTGCTGCTGCTGGGCCTGCTCTTCATGCTGGGCCTGCTGCTGCTCTATGCGTTGGTGTCGGTCTGGCGCATGCCGGCCGAGGCCCGGCTATGGCGCGAATACCGCCACGATGCCGCCGCCCACCACGCATTCGTGCGCGCCGCTGAGCATTTTGCGCAAGCGCGCTGGCAACAGGCCGCCGACGAGGCCGCCGCCGTGGCGCCGCTGCTGGCGCAGTGGGAAGCGCAGCATGCGCAAAGCAAGGCCGCCAGTGCCGACGTGCAAGCCCATGCCCGCCTGCTGGCCGTCAGCCAGCAGCTGCAACAGGCCGCACAGCAGCGCCTGCAAGGCAGCGCCAGCGCCGCTGCATCGCCGATCTCGCAGCCCACGCCGGCCCTGCTGCAAGCCCCCAGGGCGCAGCGCAGCAGCACGGCAACGCCAGGGCAGAGCGGCTGGGCAGACCTGCCCGAGCAGTCAGAGTAAGCGCCTATTCAAATTCTCTGGCTGCTTGTCCACTCGCGCTGACACTTTGCGCCGAGATTTTGAATAGGCGTCATGGGGCGCGCTGCCGCGCGGCGCGCAGCGCATCGGCGCAATACAGCGCCAGCCCCAGCCAGATCAGCGCGAAGGCCAGCCAGTGCGTGCGCGTGAAGGCCTCGTGGTAGAGCAGCACCGCCAGGGCCAGCTGGATGGACGGCGCCAGATACTGCACCAGCCCCAGCGTGGACAGCGGCAGGCGCTGCGCGGCATTGGCAAACCACAGCAGCGGCAAGGCGGTGACGATGCCCGAAGCGGCAATGGCCGCCGCCCCCAGCCAGCCATGGCGCCAGAACATCGGCTCAGGCAGGCTCCAGGCGCACCAAGCCATATAGGCCAGCGCAAACGGCAGCATCAGCAGCGTTTCCACCGCCAAGCCAGCGGTGGCCGACACCGGCGTGAACTTGCGCACCAGCCCGTACAGCGCAAAGCTCGTGGCCAAAAACAGCGACACCCACGGCCACTGCCCCAGGCCGCGCGCCATCCAGGCCACGCCCAGCACCACCAGCAGCACCGCCGCCCATTGCAGCGGCCGCAGGCGCTCGCGCAGCAGCAATACGCCCAGCAGCAAGCTCAGCAGCGGATTGATGAAATAGGCCAGACTGACCTCGGTCACCCGCGCCTGCGCAATGGCCCAGACGAAGATCAGCCAGTTGGCCGTGATCAAGGCCCCGCTCAGGCCCAGCATGGCCAGCACCCTGGGCTGGCGCAACAGGCCCAGCAAGACAGGCCACTGCCCCAGCCACAGCAGCAGTGGCAGCAGGAACACCACGCTCCACAGCACGCGCTGCGCAATCAGCAGGCTGTGGGGCACCCAGGGCAACAGCTTCCAGTACATGACGCTAAAGCCCCACACGCCATAGGCCAGCAGGGCATAGGACATGCCTGCGCGCCAAGTGGCATCGAGGGGGCGGGCGGCCTGGGGCGATGGGGCAGGGGGCATGGGCAGGAAAGAGCTGCAACAGGTTCTAAAGGCGCGGGGCCGGTAGAATACGCTTTTTAACTGCGGTGGCCAGCGCAAAGCAGGGCGCAGCAGCGCATTGGTCCCATGGGCTTGGTTGGCCCGGGGGCCTTTTTGCTGAACAGCCCGCCAATGCGCTCGCATGCCTGCATGCGCCCCAAGGCCGCCGCCAGCCCTTTGCCTTTTGCCATGTCCGCCTGGGTACTGCCCGACCACATTGCCGATGTCCTGCCCTGCGAGGCGCGCCACCTGGAAGGGCTGCGGCGCAGCCTGCTGGACGTGGCCGCCAGCTTCGGCTACGAGTTGATCGTGCCGCCGCTGATGGAGTACCTGGAGTCGCTGCTGACCGGCAGCGGCCAGGCGCTGGAGCTGCAAATCGTCAAAAGCGTGGACCAGCTCTCGGGCCGCACCGTGGGCATCCGCGCCGACAGCACGCCGCAGGTCGCGCGCATCGACGCGCACCTGCTCAACCGCACGGGCCTGGCGCGGCTGTGCTATTGCGGCCCGGTGCTGCACGCCCGCCCCGAGCGCCCGGGCGCCTCGCGCGAGCTGCTGCAATTTGGCGCCGAGATCTACGGCCACGCCGGCCCCGAGGCCGACCTGGAAATCGTCCAACTGGCGCTGGCCTGCACGCGCCAGGCAGGCATTGCCGCTCCGGTGCTGGTGCTGGGTGACGTGCGCATCGTGCGCAGCCTGCTGGCTGGCGTGATGGCCAGCATGGACAGCCTGGCGGCCGTGCACACCGCGCTGGCCGCCAAGGACGCCAGCGCGCTGCAAGCGGCCACGGCCGACTTCCCGCAGGCCCAGCGCGAAGGCCTGGCCGCGCTGCTGGACCTGTACGGCGAGCCCGGCCCCGTCATGGCCCAGGCCCGGCAGCGGCTGGCGCCATTCCCGGCCGCGCTGAAAGTGCTCGATGGCCTGCAGTGGCTGACGCAGCAATTGCAGGCCGAAGGCCAGCCGGCCCTGCCGTTGAGCTACGACCTGGCCGACGTGCGCGGCTACGGCTACTACAGCGGCATGCGTTTTTCGCTCTACGTGCCCGGCTGCAACGATGCGCTGGTGCGCGGCGGCCGCTACGACGAAGCCGGCGCGGTATTCGGGCGCAACCGCCCGGCGGCGGGTTTCAGCCTGGATGTCAAGCAACTGGCCCGCGTGACCAAGCAGCGCCCCCAGCCCATGGCCATTCGCGCCCCCTGGGTGGAGGGCGATGCCGCGCTGTGCAACGCCATTGCCCGCCTGCGCGAGCAAGGCGAAGTGGTGTTGCAAACCCTGCCCGGCAGCGCCACTGCGGACGATGCCATGCGATGCGACCGCCAATTGCGGCTATGCAATGGCCAGTGGCAAGTGCATCAGGCTACGCCGCAGCCCGCCGCGGCCACCGAAGGCGGGCTGGAAACCATCCGCTAAATACCGCCGCAGCCAGACATGCCCGAGCAGCAGGGCGCGGCGCAAGCCGCTCGCGCCATGAAGCGGCTCGCACAGCGCCCCGCCCGGCTGCCAGAGCCTTGAATGATTTTTGACGTCTCCACAGGAAACCGTATGAACACACAGGCAAGTTTTGCAAGCTCCGCTGTCGCCCAGGCCACGGCGCGCTCCGCGCGCCCAGGGCGCAACGTCGTCGTGGTCGGCACCCAATGGGGCGACGAGGGCAAGGGCAAGCTGGTGGACTGGCTCACCGAAAGCGCCCAGGGCGTGGTGCGCTTTCACGGCGGCCACAACGCCGGCCATACGCTGGTGGTCAACGGCGTCAAAACCGCGTTGCACCTGGTGCCCAGCGGCATTCTGCGCCCCGGCGTGGTCTGCTACATCGGCAATGGCGTGGTCGTGTCCGTGGCCAAGTTGATGGAGGAGGTTGCCGGCCTGGAGGCTGCCGGCGTGTCGGTGCGCGAGCGCCTGCGCGTCAGCCAGGCCTGCCCGCTGATCCTGCCGCAGCACGCATACCTGGACATCGTGCGCGAGCACCACCGCGAGCGCGGCGGCAGCGAAAAAATCGGCACCACCGGCCGCGGCATTGGCCCGGCCTATGAGGACAAGGTCGCGCGCCGCGCGCTGCGCGTGCAGGATCTGCGCCATCCCGAGCGCCTGGCTGGCAAACTCAAGGAGCAGCTCGATCTCTACAACCACGTGCTGGTGCAGTACCTGCGCTCGCCCGAAGTGCAAACCCCCGAGGCGCTGCAGCCCTTCGTCAAGGACGGGCGGCTGCTGCTCGAGCCCATCCTGCAGGAAGTCCAGCGCCAGGCCCAATGGCTCATGCCCATGATGGCCGACGTCTCGGCCGAGCTCAACGCCGCGCACCAGCGCGGCGAGAATCTGCTGTTCGAAGGCGCGCAGGGCACCTTGCTGGACATCGACCACGGCACCTATCCCTTCGTCACCTCCAGCAACTGCGTGGCCGGCAATGCCGCCGCAGGCGCCGGGGTAGGGCCCTCATTGCTGCACTACGTGTTGGGTATCACCAAGGCCTATTGCACCCGCGTGGGCAGTGGCCCGTTTCCCACCGAACTGGACTGGCAAACGCCGGGCACGCCCGGCTACCACATGAGCACCGTGGGCGCTGAAAAGGGCGTGACCACCGGCAGGGCGCGCCGCTGCGGCTGGTTCGATGCCGCGCTGCTCAAGCGCAGCGCCCAGGTCAATGGCCTGAGCGGGCTGTGCATCACCAAGCTCGACGTGCTCGACGGCCTGCAAACGCTGCAAATCTGCGTGGGCTACGAACTCGAGGACGGCCAGCGCATCGACCTGCTGCCGCTGGGCGCTGACGAAATCGCCGCCTGCCGCCCCATCTACGAAAGCCTGCCGGGCTGGAGCGAATCGACCGTCGGCGTGACCGACTACGCCCAGCTGCCGGAAAACGCCCGCCGCTACCTGGAGCGCATCGAAGCCCTGTGCGGCGTGCCCATTGCCGTGATCTCCACCAGCCCGGATCGGGAGCACACCATCTTGCGCCAGAGGCCCTTCGAGCATCAAGGCTGAGCGCCCTGGCAGCGAACTCGCAAAGCCAGCGGCCGCAGCAACACCCAGCACAACACCCCCAGGAGACCTCGCCCCATGCTCACCGAAGACGGCAAGCACCTGTACGTCAGCTACCACGAATACCACAACCTGATCGAAAAGCTGGCGCTGCAAATTCACCGCTCAGGCTGGGAGTTCGACAACGTGCTGTGTCTGGCGCGCGGCGGCTTGCGCCCAGGCGACATCATCAGCCGCATCTTCGACCGACCGCTGGCCATCATGTCCACCAGCTCCTACCGCGCCGGCGCAGGCACCATCCAGGGCAAATTGGACTTGGCCAAATACATCACCACACCCAAGGGCGAGCTCTCGGGGCGGGTGCTGCTGGTCGATGACCTGGCCGACACCGGCCACACGCTGCACGCCGTGGTCGAGATGCTGCGCCGCGACTATCCGCCCATCACCGAGCTGCGCAGCGCCGTGATCTGGACCAAGGGCATCTCGACCTTCCGCGCCGATTACTCCGCCGAGGAGCTGCCCACCAATCCCTGGATCCACCAGCCCTTCGAGCAATACGACAGCACCCGTCCGCAAGACCTGCAAAACAAATGGGGCTAGGGGTCAGATTGAGTGTTGCGGCGGTGTGCATCTGTGGCTTTTGCCTCGAAAAACCGCTTCGCACACCCAATCTCAACAACCCCTAACAGGCTGCTGAAATACTGAATTGACAGGCTGAAAAGCTCCAAACTTGCCGCTTCAAGCCATCTAACGCGTTGAGCCTGCGGCGCATCCGGGCATCCGCAGCAGCCTCCAAAAGCAGCGGGGCTACGGACTCGGCATGCGCTCAAGCATCAAGCCGCAAAGGTGCGGGTCGCCATGCCTTGTCAAGCTGATGCGGTCAAATTTAAATTGATACGATGTGTATTATGTCAAATAACAAACGGAGGATTCCCAGCTTCTCCCCAATCGCTGTCCAGGTCTGCTTCCAGGTCTGCTGGGGGCGCTGTTTTCCGGCAGCAAGCAAGACCTGCCTGCTTTGCTTGTCATTTTTCGGATTCATCCAACATGCGCGGCGCTCGGGTCTGGCTTGCCATGCGTGCCGCGCAGCGCCTTTGCATTGCGATCGCGACAAACCACGTCTGATCCCATTCCATGATTGATTTGCGCGGCATCGAAACCTTTTATTGGGTGGCCACGCTGGGCGGCTTTCGCGCTGCGGCCGAGCAGTTGCACGCCAGCCAGCCGGCGATCTCGCAGCGCATTCAGCAGCTCGAGGATGCCTTGGGCGTGCGTTTGTTCGACCGCGACACGCGCGGCGTGCGCCTGACGGTGCGCGGCCAGGCCTTGCTCACCCATGCCGAGCGCATGCTGCAGTTGCGCCAGGACATGCTGCGCGCAGCGCGCGAGCAAGACGGTATTGCCGGGCGGCTGACCCTTGGCGTGGCCGAAACCATCGTGCAAACCTGGCTGCCCACATTGCTGGAGCGGGTGCACAGCATTTTTCCCAGTCTGCTGCTGGAAATTGAGGTGGACACCACGGCCGTGATGCGGGGCCACCTGCTGGCGCGGCAAGTCGATTTGGCCTTTTTGATGGGGCCGCTGGACGATGCGCAAGTGGAAAACCTGCCGCTGTGCCAATACCCACTGGCTTGGGTGGCCAGCCCCAGGCTGGCACAGGCGCTGGGGCCTGAGCCTGTGCCGCTGCAGCGCATGGGCGAGCGCCCCATCATCACTTATCCAGCCAACAGCAAGCCGCATCAGGCCTTGCGGCAGATGTTGCTGCACGCGGGCGTGCCCGCGCCGCAGATGTATGGCTCGGCCTCGCTGAGCACCACGGTGCACATGGTGCAGGCCGGCATGGGCGTGGGGGTCGTGGCTCCGGCGATTCTGGCGCGCGAGCTGGCCGAAGGCCAATTGCAGTTGGTGCGAGTGACGGGCCAGGCGCTGCCGGAGCTGGTGTTCACCGCCTCATGGCGGCGCGGCAGCGACAGCCACGTGGCCGCAGCCATCGCACGGCTGGCGGTGCAGGTGGCCAATGGCCTGGCTGCTGATTCAGATTTCTAATCAATTGGCATCGAAACATGGAATTGGACAGCCAGGGGCATTTCGGCTGAAATCCGCCAGCCTTTTGAGCAGCGCGCGCCTTGCACTTGTGCAGCCCCAGTGGGATTGATCGCCAACCCTGCTGCGCGCGCCCTGCCCTTGCTTTTTCCACCAAACAGGAGACTTGCCATGAAATCCCTCGCCCTGCTGGCCAGCGCCGCCGCTTTGCTTGCTGCACCCGCCCTGGCCCAAGAGCTGCCCAAGACACAGCTGAAAGTCACCGGTGGCCTGTCCAATCTGTCGGCCTACCAGGATTACGAACTGCCGTTCTGGAGCAAGACCATCCCTGAAAAAAGCGCCGGCCGCATCAGCGCGGAGATCAAGGGCTACAACGAAATGGGGCTCAAGGGCCCGGAAATGCTGCGCCTGATGGGTAGCGGCGTGGTGGAGTTCGGCACGGCCACGCTGGCTTACTTCGCCAGCGACAACCCGATCAACGAAGCCATCGACCTGGCCGGCCTGGCCCCCGATCTGAAGACTGCGCGCGAGGTCACTGCCGCGTTCGAGCCCATCTACGCCAAGTTCTACGGCCAGGGCAACAACGTCAAGCTGCTGGGCATTTCCACCTACCCGGCCCAGGTGCTGTTTTGCAATGCGCCCATCAGCGGCCTGGCCGACATCAAGGGCAAGAAGGTGCGCACCTCCAGCCGCACGCAGGCCGATTTCATCGAGGCGCTGGGCGGCGCCAGCGTGACCATGGCCTTTGGCGAGGTGGTGCCTGCGCTGCAAAACAAGGTGGTGGACTGCGCCATCACCGGCTCGCTGTCGGGCTATTCGGCCAAGTGGTATGAGGTCTCCACCCACTTGGTGGCGCTGCCCATCAACTGGAATCAGCAAATCCACGCCGTCAATGCCAAGGCCTGGGCCAAGCTCGACTCCCAGGTGCAGCAATTCCTGCAAAGCGAGATCAATGCCCTGGTGGGCAGCATCTGGGATGCGGCCGGTCGCCAGACCCAGCAAGGCTACGACTGCAATACCGGCGCAGACGCTTGCACCGAGCCCGTCAAAGGCAAGATGGTGCTGGTGCAGCCCTCCGAGGCCGACCAGGCCTTGCTCAAGGACATTCGCAGCCAGGTCATCGCCAAGTGGGCCCAACGCTGCAATGCCCAGTGCGTCAATGACTTCAACGACACCGTGGGCAAGCTGCTGGGCTTGAGCGCCGAGAAGAAGTAACCGCCTGTCCTTTCGCGCATGAACACCACTGGCGATTTTTCCTGGCTGGGCCGCGCGCTGGCCTGGGCGCGGCGCCTGTCGCGGGCAGCGGTCTGGGCTGGCGGCGCGCTGACGCTGCTGAGCGTGGCGCTCATCTGCGCCGACGTGCTGGCCCGGCGGCTGCTGGGCGTGAGCATGGGCGGCGCCGATGAGCTCTCTGGCTATGCCTTTGCCATCAGCGTGAGTTGGGCCCTGGCCTTCACGGCCCTGGAGAGGGCCAATGTGCGCGTTGACGTGCTCTACCAGCGCCTGCCGCTGCGCCTGGCCGCCGTGGCCGATTGGCTCTCTCTGGTGGCGCTGGGGGTCTTTGCCGTGTTGCTGTGCTGGCATGCCGCGCAGGTGGCGCTGGCCTCGTGGGAGATGCGCTCCAGCGCCAATACGCCGCTGGGCACGCCGCTGGTGCTGCCCCAGGCCCTGTGGGCCGCCGGGCTGCTGTGGTTCGTCGTCGTGCTGGCGCTGATGCTGCTGCGCGCCTCGCTGGCGCTGGTGACGGGCGATCTGGCCTTGCTGCGTGCGGTCTGCGGCATCAAGTCCGCCGTTGATGAGGCCGGCGAAGAAGCCGCCGCTGGCGAGCGCCTGGTGCAGGCCGAGCTTGCCGCTGCAGCGCAGAAAGGCGCGCAACCATGATTGCCGTTGCCCTGATTCTGCTGCTGGTGCTCATCGGCATCAGCATCCCCGTGGCCGCTGCGCTGGGCGTGCTCGGGCTGGTACTCGATCCGCTGTACTCCGCCCTGCCCTTGACCCGCGCCATGGGCGAGATGGCCTGGAGCTCCAGCAACGAGTTTTTGCTGGTGGCCATTCCGCTGTTCATCCTGCTGGGCGAGATCTTGCTGCGCTCGGGCTTTGCCCAGCGCATGTACGACGCCATGGCGCTGTGGCTGTCCTGGCTGCCCGGCGGGCTGATGCACGCCAACATTGGCGCCTCGGCACTGTTTTCGGCCACCTCCGGCTCCAGCGTCGCCACCGCCGCCACGGTGGGCACCGTGGCCCTGCCGCAGATTCGCCGCCGCGGCTACCACGAGCCCTTGTTCCTGGGCAGCATTGCCGCCGGCGGCACACTGGGCATTCTGATTCCGCCCTCGATCAATCTGGTGCTCTACGGCGTGCTGACCAACACCTCGGTGCCCAAGCTCTACCTGGCGGGCATCATCCCCGGCGCGTTGATGGCGCTGCTGTTCATGGCCGTGATCGCCGGCGCCTGCCTGCTGCGCCCGGGCTGGGGCGGGCAGCCCATCCGCGCCAGTTGGGGCCAGCGCATCCGGGCCCTGGTGCACCTGCTGCCGCCGCTGGGCATCTTTCTGCTGGTGGTGGGCAGCATCTACGCCGGCCTGGCCACCCCCCCCGAGGCCGCCGCGCGGGGCGTGGCCGGCGCGCTGGCGCTGGCGGCGCTGTCCGGGCGGCTGTCGCTGGCCATGCTGCGCCAGGCCGCGGAAAACACCATGCGCGCCACGGCCATGATCATGCTCATCGTCATTGCCGCGGCCTTTCTGAACTTCATCATGTCGGCCATCGGCCTGACCACGGCGCTGACCGATGCCATCACCGGCCTGGGGCTCTCGCCCATGTGGATGCTGCTGGCGCTGGTGCTGTTTTACGTCGCTCTGGGCTGCTTCATGGAAACCCTGTCGATGATGATCACCACCGTGCCCATCGTCGCGCCGGTGATGATGGCCCTGGGCTTCGATCCGGTCTGGCTGGGCATCGTCATCATCGTGCTGGTGGAAACCGCGCTCATCACCCCGCCGGTGGGCTTGAACCTGTTCGTGGTGCAAAGCCTGCGCCCCGAAGGCGCCATGCAGGCCGTCATCTACGGCGCCCTGCCCTTCGTGCTGGCGCTGTTTGCCATGGTTGCCTTGCTGGCGCTGTTTCCGCAACTGGCGCTGTGGCTGCCCACTCTTTTTGGATGATCTTCTGCCATGCTGCTGCATTTCGAACTCCACACCGATGAAGGCGCCCGTCCGATCGAAGTCGAGCTGGACCAACTGGTCATCGCCGGCTGGGCCGGGCGCGATCTGGCCGCCATCGAGCATCACATCGAGGAGCTGGCCGCGCTGGGCGTGTCGCGCCCCTCCAAGGTGCCGCTGTACTACCGCGTCTCGGCCCAGCAGCTGACGCAGCAAGCCAGCGTGCAAGTGCTCGGCCCGCACAGCTCGGGCGAGGTCGAGGCCTTCGTCTTCGCCGCTGCCGATGGCCAGTTGCTCGTCAGCCTGCTCTCGGACCACACCGATCGCAAGCTCGAAGCCGCCAGCGTCGCGCTCTCCAAGCAGATTTGCCCCAAGCCCGTGGCGCGCAGCGCCTGGCGCCTGGCCGACGTGGCCGGGCATTGGGACAGCCTGCGCCTGCAGGCCCACATCGTCGAAAACGGCAAGCAAGTGCTGTATCAGGACGGCCCGCTGGCCAGCCTGCGCAGCCCGCAAGAACTCATCGCCGGCTACACCGGCGGCGCCCTGGCCCTGCCCCCGGGCACGGGCATGAGCTGCGGCACCGTGGCCGCGCTGGGCGGCATCCGCCCTGCCAGCCGCTTTTCCATGGCCTTGCTCGATCCGCAGCGCGGCTGCCGCATCGAGCACAGCTACGCCATCGACGTGCTGCCCGAGGTGGCCTGAGCCGGCCCGATATTCCACTTGGTTCGACAGGCGCGCCCATGAACTTCCCCATCCCCACGCTGGCCGCTCTGGCCGATGAGCTGGCCACCGGCCGCACCACGGCCCTGCAACTGGCCGAGGCCGCGCTGGCGCGCGCCGAAGACCCGGGCGGCGAAGGCGCGCGCGTGTTCACCCGCATCGACCGCGCGCGTGCGCTGGCGCTGGCGCGCGCCAGCGATGGCTTGCGCGCCGCCGGCATCGTGCGCTCGCCGCTGGAAGGGCTGCCCGTGTCGGTCAAGGACTTGTTCGACGTGGCCGGCCAGACCACCACCGCCGGCTCGGCCGTGCTGCGCCAGGCCCCGGCGGCCACGCGCGATGCGCCGGTGATCGCGCGCCTGCTGGCCGCCGGCGCGGTCATCGTCGGGCGCAGCAACATGACGGAATTCGCCTTTTCCGGCCTGGGGCTGAACCCGCACTACGGCACGCCGAAAAACCCTTGGGACCGCGCCACCGGCCGCATTCCGGGCGGCTCCTCCAGCGGCGCGGCCGTCTCCGTCACCGACGGCATGGCGGCGCTGGCCATCGGCTCGGACACCGGCGGCTCGGTGCGCATCCCCTCGGCGCTGTGCGGGCTGACGGGCTTCAAGCCCACCCAGCGGCGCGTGCCCACGGCCGGCACGCTGCCGCTGTCCACCTCGCTGGACTCCATCGGCCCGCTGGCCGCCAGCGTGCACTGCTGCGCCCTGGCCGACGCCGTGCTGGCCGGCGCCGATGCGCAGGCCCTGCCCGCGCCGCTGCCGCTGGCCGGCGCGCGCCTGGCCGTGCCCGCGCAGGTGGCGCTGGACGACCTGGACGAGGCCGTGGCCGCCGCCTTCGAGCGCGCCCTGGCCTGCCTGCGCGAGGCCGGCGCGCACGTCGCCAGCCTGGCCGTGCCCGAATTTGCCGAGCTGGCCGCGCTGCACGCGCGCGGCACCCTGGCCGGCGCCGAAGCCTGGACCTGGCACCGCCGCCTGCTGGCCGAGCAAGCCAGCGGCTACGACCCGCGCGTGCGCGTGCGCATCGAGGCCGGCGCGCGCATGGACGCGGCCGATTACATCGCGCTGCGCGCCGCGCGCCGGCGCTGGATCGCCCAGGTGCAGGCGCGGCTGGCGCCCTTCGATGCGCTGCTGCTGCCCACCGTGCCACGGATCGCGCCGCCCATTGCCGCCTTGCAGGCCGACGACGCGCTGTACGGCCAGACCAATCTGCTGATGCTGCGCAACCCGACGCTGATCAATTTTCTGGATGGCTGCGCCCTGTCCCTGCCCTGCCATGCGCCCGGCGAGGCCCCCGTGGGCCTGATGCTGGCCGGGCCGGCGCTGGCCGACGCGCGCGTGCTGGGCCTGGGGCTGGGCGTGGAGGCGGCGCTGGCGCGCCTGCGCGGCAACTGACGCCGTGCTTGCGCGCCAAAAAACTGGCGCGCACCCACGGCGCGCGATCTCATGATTGACCCGCTGCGGCGCTGGCGCGGCGTTCGATCTCGCGGTGGCGGCGCAGGGTTTGCCATTCCTCCTGCGCGAATTGCTCGGCCAGTTGCTCGACCAGATAGACCGAGCGGTGCTGGCCGCCCGTGCAGCCGATGGCCACACTGACGTAGCTGCGGTGGTTTTGCGCGTGCTGCGGCAGCCATTTGTGCAAAAAGGCCGTCACGTCGTGCTGCATGACGTGCACCAGCGGCTCGCGCGCGAGGAATTCGGCCACGGGCGCGTCCAGCCCGGTCAGCGGGCGCAGCGCCGGGTCGTAGTGCGGGTTGGGCAGCATGCGCACGTCAAACACGTAATCGGCATCGCGCGGGATGCCCCGCTTGTAGGAGAAGGACTGGAAGATCAGCACCAGGTGGCCGGGGCCCAGGCGCAGGATTTGCTTGAGCTGGCTTTGCAGCTGGGCCGAGCGGGTCAGGCTGGTGTCGATGACCAGCGCCATGTCGCGCAGCGGCCCCATCAGGCCCCTCTCGCGCAGGATGATTTGCACCAGCGCGTCGTCGCCGTGCGCATCGGCATCGGCGGCCAGCGGGTGCTTGCGGCGCGTTTCGGAAAAGCGCCGCACCAGCGCATCGGTGGAGGCGTCGAGAAACAGCACGCGCACGTTCACGCCTTGGTCGCGCACGTTCTGCAGAATCGGCGGCACCAGTGGCAGCGAGGCGGCGCTGCGCGCGTCGATGACGATGGCCATGCGCGAGATCTGCTGGTTGCGCTCCAGCGTCAGGCTGGGCAGCAGCAGCTCGGGCGGCAGGTTGTCGATGCAGTAATAGCCCGCGTCCTCCAGGGCGCTCAAGGCCACGGATTTGCCCGAGCCGGACATGCCGGTAATCACCACCAGTTCACGCATTGCGTCTTGCTCCAGAAATTTCGCCGGGGCCTGCTTGCATTGCCATCAGCGCCGCCCGCGGCCAGCCGCCCGGCTGGCGCTGGCCTTGGCATGCCCTGCGCGGCCTGCGCGCTGGGCGGCAGGCGGCACTGGCGCTTGGGTTTGCGCCTGGGCTGCGGCCTGCAGCAGCTCCGTGGCGTGCTCCAGCGTGGCCTGGCTGGGCGCGTCGCTGCCGAGCATGCGGGCGATCTCGGCCACGCGCTGCGCGCCCTGCACGGGCTGCACGCTGCTGCTGATGCTTGCGCCCTGGCGCTGCTTGCGCACCTGCAGGTGCTGGTGCGCGCAGGCGGCCACCTGGGGCAGATGGGTCACGGCCAGCACCTGGCGATCACGCCCGAGCTGGGCCAGCAGCGCGCCCACGCGGTGCGCCACGGCCCCGCCAATGCCGCTGTCCACTTCGTCAAACACCAGCGTGCCGGCCTGGCCCAAGCGGCTGGTCTGCACGGCAATGGCCAGGCTGATGCGCGAGAGCTCCCCGCCGGAGGCCACCTTGGCCAGCGCGCGCGGCGTGCCCTGCTCGTGGCTGGCGATCTGAAATTGCACATCGTCCAGGCCGTGGGCCTGGGGCTGCTCCAGCGGTTGCAGCGCAATGCCAAAGCGGCTGCCGGCCATGCCCAGCTCCTGCAAGCTGTCGGTCACGGCCTGGGCCAGGCGCGGCGCGGCCTGCTGGCGCTGCTGCGAGAGCTGGCGCGCCAGCGCCATGAAGTGTTCGCGCGCCTGCTGCTCGGCCGCCTGCAGGGCTTGCAGGTCGATGCCCGCATCCAGCGCCTGCAGGGCCTGTTGCCACTGCTGCCACAGCGCCGGCAGGGCTTCGGGCGGCTGGCGGTGGCGGCGCGCCAGGGCCAGCCATTGGCCCACGCGGGCGTCGAGCTGCTCCAGCTCGGCCGCGTCCCACTCCTGCGCCTGGGCGTAGTCGCGCAGTTGGCGCGCGGCGTCCTGCAGTTGCTCGGCCAGAGGCTGCAACTGCTCCTGCAATTGGGCGAACTGCGGCTCGATGTGGCCGTGCTGCTCCAGCGCCTGCAGGGCCTGGGCCAGCGCCGGCAGCGCGCCGCCCTCGTCCCCGGCCTCGCCGCCGTCCAGCGCCTGCCAGGCCAGGGCCGCGGCCTGCTGCAGGTCTTGCATGTGCGTCAAGCGCGTGTGTTGCTGATTGAGCTGTTCCCATTCGCCCTGCCCTGGCGAGAGCTTTTCGATGCTGTCGAGCTGCCACTGCAGGCGCTCGCGCTCTTGCTGCCATTGGGCCTGGTTGTGCTGCGCCTGTTGCAGCGCCTGCTGGGCCTGGCGCCACTGCGCCCAGGCCGCTTGCACGGGCGCTTCATCCAGGCCGGCAAAGGCGTCGAGCAGGCCGCGCACCGAGTGCGGGCGCATCAGGCTTTGCCAGGCGTGCTGGCCGTGGATGTCCACCAGCGCCTCGCCCAGCGTGCGCAGCTGGCTGGCCGTGGCGGCCGAGCCGTTGATCCAGGCGCGGCTCTTGCCCTGCAAGTCCACGGTGCGGCGCAGCAGCAGCGAACTGCCGGGCTCGAAGCCGTGCTCGTCCAGCCAGGCCAGCAGCTGCGGCTGGGCCGGCAGGTCGAACTCGGCCACCACTTCAGCGCGCTGCGCGCCCTCGCGCACCAGCGAGGCATCGGCGCGCGCGCCCAGCGCGATCTGCATGGCGTCGATCAGGATGGACTTGCCCGCCCCGGTCTCGCCGCTGAGCACCGTAAAGCCAGGTTGCAGCTCCAGCTCCAGCGCCTGCACCAGCACGAAATCGCGCAGCGCCATGCGTTGCAATGCCATTAGCTGCCCCCTTCGGTCCAGCCCAGTTTGTTGCGCAGCATGGCGAAATAGCTCCAGCCCTTGGGGTGCAAAAAGCAGGCGCTGTGGGCCGAGCGGCGCACGTGCAGGCAATCGCCCACCAACAGATCGGGCATGGTCAGCATGTCGAATTTGGCGCTCATGTCGCGCCCGGCCAGCACCTTGACGGTGATTTCGCTGTCACCGGGCAGCACGATGGGGCGGTTCGAGAGCTTGTGCGGCGCGATCGGCGCCACCACCCAGCCGGAGGTGGCCGGATGCACGATGGGCCCGCCCACGGACAGCGAATAGGCCGTCGAGCCTGTGGGCGTGGCGATGATCAGCCCGTCGGCGCGCTGGTTGGAGACGAACTGCTCATTGACCTCGACGCGCAGCTCCAGCATGCCCGAGAGCGCGCCGCGCGAGATCACCACGTCATTGACGGCATGGCCTTCGAAAACCCGCAGGCCGCCGCGCTCGACCCAGGCGTGGATCAGCGCGCGTTGATCCTGCTCGTAAATGCCGTGCAGCATGGGGCCAAGCTGGTCTTTGTAGTGGTTGAGCGGCAAGTCGGTGACAAAGCCCACCCGCCCTTGATTGATGCCGATCAGCGGCGTGCCGTAGGGGGCCAGCTCCCGCGCAATGCCCAGCATGGTGCCATCGCCGCCGATGGCAATGCACAGATCGCATTGCTGGCCAATCTGCGCCGGGCTCAGGCGCGGGTAGTGCTCGATTTCCAAGTGCTGCGCCGAGTCCTGCTCCAGCGCCACATCGCAGCCGTAGCGCAGCAAAAACTGCACCACATCTTCAACGACGATGCGGGCGGCGTGGCGTGCGTCGCGCGAGGGCGTGATCTGGTGCTTGCCCAGCACCGCCACCTTGTGAAAGCGCGTTTGCATGGTGTATTGGCAATCGGAGGCAATCGAATGGAGGGGCGCTCGGGGCGCGCCGGATGCAGCCAGCGCACCCGCCTTCACCCTTCATTTGGCGCGGCAAGTATAGCGGCAGAAACTGCGCGCCCACGCCGCGCTGCCAGCGGTGTAAACCCCGATGGGCCAGCCCCTCAATGTCATCTCAAAGACTTTGAATCGGTCCGCAGAACCGGCGGCAAGCTGCGGTATAGTCCCGCCTCCGCAAAACTGGCCCCTTTGCTTTTCACGACAAGGCGCCAGCGCGCCTGGCCGCAATGCCTGCTTTTTGTGCACGGCCAGGCGCAGCCCGCGCCCAGTACCACGCCCGATATGAAATCCCCTCTGGAAGCCAGCGTGCAGGCCAGCCTGCAGCAGTACTTCAAAGACCTCGATGGGCAAGAGCCCAGCAATGTGTACGACATGGTGATTCACCTGGTCGAGAGGCCCGTGCTGCGCGAAGTGATGGCGCGCGCCGGCCACAATCAGTCTCGCGCTGCATTGTGGCTGGGGCTCAACCGCAATACCTTGCGCAAAAAGCTCAAGATGCACGGCATGCTCGACGACGGCGGCGCCTGAGGCCCTGCGCCCGCCCTCTTGCTGGTTCTGCTGGCTCGCTCCGCTGCTGCCGCCCGCTGTCGCCTCTGGCAGCGGGCGGCAGCGTTTTTGGGGCTTTGTGCTCGGCTGGCCCGAGGCCTGTGGCCATAATCACAAGGCCCGGGCGCTGCGGCCGCGTCTGCTTCGCATGGCCGGGCCTTCGCCAGTATTCCCAACAGCCAAGGAGATCACAGCCATGAGCACCCTGCCTCCCATCGTCCGCCGTCAGGGCGTGGCCGACGTGCTGCGCCGCACCGCGCAGCGCCTGCCGGAGAAAACCGCCGTGGTCTGCGGCGAGGTGCGCTGGAGTTACGCCGAGTTCGACGCGCTGGTCACGCGCGTGGCCGCGGGCTTGGCCCAGCGCGGCGTGGCCGCGGGCGACAAGGTGGCCGTGCTGGCGCGCAACTCGCACGGCTTTGCCGCGCTGCGCTTTGCGCTGGCGCGCCTGGGCGCGGTGCTGGTGCCCATCAACTTCATGCTCACCGCCGACGAGGTGGCCTACATCCTGCGCCATGCCCAGGCGCGCTGGCTGGCCACCGACAGCGGCCTGGCCAGCCTGGCCCAGGCGGCAGCCCAGCTCGATACCGAAGTGGCGCAGTTCATCTGGCTGCCCGCCGAAGAGCCGGCCGAGCCTGTGGCCGGCATGACCACGCTGGACGAGCTGGCCGCCTGCACCGCGCCGCTGCCCGAAGGCGCCGGCCCGGCCAGCGACGGGCTGCTGCAAATCGTCTACACCAGCGGCACCGAGAGCCTGCCCAAGGGCGCCATGCTCACGCACGACGCCGTGCTGTGGCAGTACGTCAGCTGCGTGGTCAACGCCGCCATTGCCGAGGGCGACGTGCTGCTGCACGCGCTGCCGCTGTACCACTGCGCGCAGCTGGACGTGTTCCTCGGCCCGGCCATCTACATGGGCTGCACCAACCTCATCACCGCCAAGCCCACGCCCGAGAACCTGCTGCCCATGATGGCGCGCCACGGCATCACCAGCTTCTTCGCGCCGCCCACGGTGTGGATCGCGCTGCTGCGCTCGCCGCTGTTCGAGCAGACCGACCTGTCCCGGCTGGCCAAGGGCTACTACGGCGCCTCCATCATGCCGGTGGAGGTGATGAAGGAGATGGCGCGCCGCCTGCCCGGCGTGCGGCTGTGGAACCTGTACGGCCAGACCGAGATCGCGCCGCTGGCCACCATCCTCGGCCCCGAGGACCAGTTGCGCAAACCCGGCTCCTGCGGCCGCCCGGTGCTGAACGTGGAAACCCGCGTGGTCGATGACGACATGCGGGACGTGGCCGTGGGCGAGGTCGGCGAGATCGTGCACCGCTCGCCGCACCTGATGCTGGGCTACTTCAAGGACGAGGCGCGCACCGCCGCCGCGTTCGAGGGCGGCTGGTTCCACTCCGGCGATCTGGCCACCATCGACGAGGAGGGCTACATCAGCGTCGTCGATCGCAAGAAGGACATGATCAAGACCGGCGGCGAGAACGTGGCCAGCCGCGAGGTGGAGGAAATGATCTACCGCATGCCCGAAGTCAGCGAAGTGGCCGTGATCGGCCTGCCCGACCCGAAGTGGGTGGAGGCCGTCACCGCCGTGGTGGTGCGCAAGGCCGGCGCCGAGCTCAGCGCGCAGCAGGTCATCGACTTCTGCACCGCCCACATGGCGCACTTCAAGGCGCCCAAGCGCGTGGTCTTTGCCGACAGCCTGCCCAAGAACCCCAGCGG
>JAUMYI010000327.1 GCA_030528705.1 Comamonadaceae bacterium
TGGGCGTGTTCGGCATGATTTATGAGAGCCGCCCCAACGTCACCATCGAGGCGGCCAGCCTGGCCATCAAAAGCGGCAATGCCTGCATTCTGCGCGGCGGCTCCGAGGCCATCGACTCCAACAAGGCGCTGGCTGCCCTGGTGCGCCAGGCCCTGGCCGCCGCCGGCCTGCCCGAGGACAGCGTGCAGCTCGTGCCCACCACGGACCGCGCCGCCGTGGGCGCGCTCATCACCATGACGCAGTTCGTCGACGTCATCATCCCGCGCGGCGGTCGGGGCCTGATCGAGCGCATCAGCGCCGAGGCGCGCGTGCCAGTCATCAAGCACCTGGACGGCATCTGCCACACCTACGTCGATGCCCCCTGCGACATCGAGCAGGCCGTGCGCGTGGCCGACAACGCCAAGACGCAGAAATACAGCCCCTGCAACGCCACCGAAACCCTGCTGGTGGCGCGCGGCGTGGCGCAGGAGTTTCTGCCGCGCATCGCCGCCGTCTATGCCGCCAAGGGCGTGCAAATGCGCGTCACGCCCGAGGCCGAGCCCCTGGTGCGACAGGCCGCGCCGGCGGCCCAGGTGGTGCCGGCCAGCGAGGCCGACTGGCGCACCGAGCACCTGGCGCCCATCATCGGCATCAAGATCGTCGCCGGGCTGGACGAGGCCATCGCCCACATCAACGAATACGGCAGCCACCACACCGACGCCATCCTCACGCGCGACCACCTGCACGCGCAGCGTTTTCTGCGCGAGGTCGATTCGGCCAGCGTCATCGTCAACGCCAGCACGCGCTTTGCCGATGGCTTCGAGTTCGGCCTGGGCGCCGAAATCGGCATCAGCACCGACAAGTTCCACGCCCGCGGCCCGGTCGGCGTCGAGGGCCTGACCTCGCTCAAATACGTGGTGCTGGGCGATGGCGAAATCCGCCAGTAGCTGCCTGCCAACCGGGCCGCTCCAAGGGCCGCCACGCCCCCTTGCCAGCCCCGGTGAAGCTCCTCACAAGTTCTAAAATCCGCCCATGCTGAAAATCAAACAAGAACTGCTGGCCGGCCTGGCCCAGGCCCTGGCCGAGCTGGCACCGGACGCAGCCGTCAAGCCCAGCTTCGAGCAACCCCGCCAGCCCGAGCACGGCGACCTGGCCATCACCGCAGCCATGCAGTTGGCCAAACCCCTCAAACAAAACCCCCGCGCCCTGGGCGAGCAGCTCAAGGCTGCGCTGCAGGCCCAGCCGGCCTACCAGCAATGGGTCGAGAGCCTGGAGCTGGCCGGGCCGGGCTTTCTGAACCTGCGCCTGAGGCCTGCGGCCAAGCAAGGCATCGTGCGCGAAGTGCTGCAGGCCGGCGATGCCTTTGGCCTGCAACCCGCAGCGGCCGGCCAGGCCGGCAAAGTCGTGGTCGAATTCGTCAGCGCCAACCCCACCGGCCCGCTGCACGTGGGCCACGGCCGCCAGGCGGCGCTGGGCGATGCCATCTGCAACCTGCTGGCCAGCCAGGGCTGGGACGTCACGCGCGAGTTCTATTACAACGACGCCGGCGTGCAGATCGACACGCTCACAAAAAGCGTGCAGCTGCGCGCCCAGGGCATCAGGCCCGGCGACGCCGACTGGCCCGAGGCCGCCTACAACGGCGACTACATCCAGGACATTGCCGACGACTTTCTGGCCCGCAAAACCGTCCGCGCCGACGACCGCGAGTTCACCGCCAACGGCAACCCGCAGGACTATGACAACGTGCGCCAGTTCGCCGTGGCCTATCTGCGCAACGAGCAGGACAAGGACTTGCAGGCCTTCCGCCTGAAGTTCGACAACTACTATCTGGAAAGCAGTCTGTACGCCGACGGCCGCGTGGCGCGCACCGTGCAACGCCTGATCGAGCAAGGCCACACCTACGAGGAAGGCGGCGCGCTGTGGCTGCGCACCACCGATTTCG
>JAUMYI010000328.1 GCA_030528705.1 Comamonadaceae bacterium
ACACCAGCGCCTGCGCCGTAGAGCACGATGGCCAGCGCTTCATCGTCCACGCCGCGCCCACCCAGCGCACTGCCCAGCCGGGGGCCGCCGCCCCCAGCTTGCGCGCCTGCGCGCCCGTGCTCGTCAACTGCGCCGGGGCCTGGGCCGCGCCCTTTGCCGCCCAATGGGGCGAGGAGGTGCCCATGCACACCATCCCGCCGGCCATGGGCGTGACCGAGCCCCTGCCCTTCTTCCTGCCCTGGAGCCTGGGAGTCGAAGGCGGCAGCATCTACCTGCGCCAGGTGCGCCGGGGCAACGTCGTCTTCGGCGGCGGGCGCGGCCATTTGTTCCCCGGCCCGGACGCCGCCGCGCCCGAGCCCGCCTGCGGCCCCCCCGGCCAGCGGCCAGAGCACGCCCGCACCACCCACAGCGCCTTGCTGGCGCAGATGGCGCGCCTGAGCGCCCTGCTGCCGCAACTGGCCCATGCCCAATTGATCCGCACCTGGAGCGGCAATGAGGGCTGCCTGCCCGACGATCAACCCATCCTCGGGCCCAGCCTGCGCCGGCCCGGCCTCTACCACGCCTTTGGCTTTTGCGGCGCGGGCTTTCAGCTCGGCCCTGGCGTGGGCGAGGCGCTGGCCGAGCTCATCGCCCAAGGGCGCAGCAGCACGCCGCTGCAGGCCTTTGCCATCGACCGTTTTTGCACCAGCGCGGCGGCACAGCCCCGCACCAACCATGAAGGAGACACGCCATGAAAAAACCGCAACAGACCTTGCTCAAGGCATCCCTGGGCCTGGCCGCGGCCAGCGCCGCGCTGCTGTGCGCCAGCGCCCAGGCGCAAACCCAAACGCTGTACATCGGCATGAACGGCGGCAACATGGAGCGCACTTACACCCAGTTCGTCTTCCCGCCCTTTGAGAAGGCGCACAACGTCAAAGTCGTCGTCGTGCCCGGCACCTCCACCGACATTCTGGCCAAGGCCCAGGCCGCCAAGGGCAAGGCGCAAATGCACGTCATGACGCTGGACGACGGCATCATGTACCGCGCCATCGGCATGGGCCTGTGCGAGAAGCTCCAGCCCAGCGGCCACCTGGACTCGCTGCCGCAGATCACGCGCATCAAGGATCATGCCGTGGGCCTGTCCATGGGGCTGACGGGCCTGGCCTACAGCACCAAAGCCTTTGCCGATCAAGGCTGGGCGCCGCCTGTCTCCTGGGGCGATCTGGCCAATGCCCAATACAAAGGCAAGGTCGTCGTGCAGTCCATGCCCGCCTCCTCCTTTGGCCTGCACGCCTTTTTGATGTTCAACCGCCTCAAGGGTGGCAACGAGAGCAACGTCAACCCCGGCTTCGAGGCCTGGCCCGAGACCATCGGCCCCAACGTCGTCGAATACATCCCCAACTCCAGCAAGATCGTCGAGATGATGCAAGCGGGCGACGCCGCGCTCTTTCCCTATACCTTCACGCAGACCGAGCTGATGAAATCCAAGGGCGTGGCCATGGAGTTCGTCGCCCCCAAGGAGGGGGCCGTGGTGCTCATGACGGCGCAATGCGCGCTGGCCAACAACCCCGACAGCGCCATGGCGCTCAAGCTGATGGACTACCTGGTCAGCCCCGAGGCCCAGGCGCTGGCCATGGAGCACGGCTCCTACAACCCCGTCAACCCCCAGGCCCCGCTTCAGGGCAAGGCCGCTGAAGACCAGGCGCGCATGAATGAAATCCTGAAATCCGCCGTTGTACTGGACTGGGACGTGATCAACGCCGAGCGCCCGGCATGGAGCAAGCGCTGGAACCGCACGGTGGAGCGATAAATCGTCCCAACCGCCTACATGCGCTGTCAACAAGGAGATTTTTCATGAGCACTTTGCATTCCACCTGCGGCCACGGCCGCACGCTGGCGCGCGCCGCCGCATGGGCCGCGCTCGCGCCGCTGGCCCTGTGCA
>JAUMYI010000029.1 GCA_030528705.1 Comamonadaceae bacterium
CCCCCGACCTGCTGCTTAGAAGGCAGCTGCTCTATCCAGTTGAGCTACTGGCAGTTGGCTTGCAATCCTTGGAGCCGGCTCCAAGGCCCGGCCTGCCCATGCTGGCCGGGCTGCGCGAAAGGCGCGCATCATACCAGTGCGACCCTGGGGCAGATCGGCACAAATTGCCGCGCCATGCGCATGTGCGGATTCGGGCGCTCTGCTTCTGTCACGAACCCTCGCGATACCGCCGGCTGTCGCCGCAGTGTCGCTGCGGTCTGCGCCTTGCAGTCCATCCCGAGCCGCAGCCCCCGTTGGGGCGCTGCGATTTCGCGCACAGGCCCTGGCGCGATAATGGCCGCTTTTGCCGGGGGGCCTGCGCCCCACTTGCCGCCATGCCTTCGTCCAAGACTCTTTCCATCTGTGTCGCACAACTCAACCCCGTGGTGGGGGATGTGCAGGGCAATCTGGCCCAGGCCCTGCAGGCCGCTGCCCAGGCACAGGCGCAAGGCTGCCAGTTGCTGGTGTTGCCCGAGTTGTTCCTCAGCGGGCCGGGGGCGGGCGATTTACTGTGCCGCCCGCTGTTTTTGCAGGACTGCGCGCAGGCGTTGCAGCAGTTGGTGGCCGCCAGTGCGCAATGGCCGCAGCTGCACATCATGCTGGGCCACCCAGAGGCGCTGGCCCAGCCCGGGCCTGAGGCCACAGCCAGCGCGCTGCAGCCGCTGCCCAGGCCGCTGGCCTGCAATGCGGCCAGCTTGATCGGCGCAGGGCAGGTGCTGGCGCGCTGGCGGCAGCAGGGCGGTCAAGGCGGTGAGCAGCGCCATTTCATGGGCAGCCCGCTTGGGGCGCAGCCAGAGGTGGCCACGGTGCAGGGCCTGCCGCTGGCGCTGCTCATTGGCGCTGACGTCTGGCAAGCCGAACTGGCGCAGCAGGCCCGCCAGGCCGGCGCGCGCCTGCTGCTGGCGCTGGATGCCTCGCCCTTTGCGCAGGGCCGGCCGGCGCAGCGCGCGGCGGCGCTGGGCGCCTGTGCCCAGGCCGCCGGGCTGCCGCTGCTGTATGCCAACACGGTGGGCGGCCAAGACGAGCTGGTGTTCGATGGCCATTCGCTGGCCGTGCAGGCAGGCGGCCAGGTTGCGGGCTGGGCCCCTGGCTTTGCCGCCTGCCTGTGGCCGTTGCAGCTGCACTGCGCCCCGGAATCGGCGGGCGGGCCAGGGCAATGGCAGGTGGCGGCCCAGCAGAGCCACGCGCCGGGCGATGCGCTGTTGCAAATCTGGCAGGCGCTGGTGCTGGCCACGCGCGACTATGCGCGCAAGAACGGCTTTGGCCAGGTGTTGCTGGGCCTGTCTGGCGGGCTGGATTCGGCGCTGGCGCTGGCGCTGGCAGTGGACGCGCTGGGCGCACAGCAGGTGCATGCGGTGATGATGCCCTCGCCTTACACCGCAGCCATCAGCTTGGAGGACTCGCGCGAGATGGTGCGCCGCCTGGGCGTGCGCTATGACGAAATCTCCATCCGCGAGCCCTTTGAGACGCTGCAGTGCAGCCTGGCGCCGCTGTTTGGCCAGCGCCCGGTCGATGCCACCGAGGAGAACCTGCAGGCGCGCATCCGTGGCGTGCTGCTCATGGCCCTGTCCAACAAGTTCGGTGGCCTGCTGCTGACCACCAGCAACAAGAGTGAGGTGGCCATGGGCTACTCCACGCTGTATGGCGACATGTGCGGCGGCTTTGCGCCGCTCAAGGACTTGTACAAGACCGAAGCCTTTGCGCTGGCGCGCTGGCGCAATGCGCATGTGCCGCCATGCGCCCTGGGCCAGGCCGTGGCCCAACCCATCCCCGAGCGCATCATCACCCGCCCGCCCAGCGCCGAGCTGCGCGAGAACCAGACCGACCAGGACAGCCTGCCGCCCTACGAGGTGCTCGACGCCATCGTGCGGCTGCGCGTGGAGCAGGAGTGCTCGGCCGATGACATCGTGGCCGCCGGCCATCCGCGCGAGCGCGTCGAGCAGGTCTTGAAGCTGCTGCGCATCAGCGAATACAAGCGCCAGCAAAGCGCGCCTGGCCCCAAGCTCAGCGCGCGCAGCTTTGGCCTGGATTGGCGCTATCCGATCACCAATGGCTATAAGCGTTAAGGCCCTGTGCAAAGCAGTGCATTTGAGCTGCCCAGGCAGGCCATGGGCCAGGCAAATGGCGTTACCATTGCGGGCTTTTCGGGCGGCGTAGCCATTTTTTTGGGGCGCAGACTCTGTATTGGGCAGCAGCCCTGCGCCTTTGAATTGCCGCATCCCAGGCAAGGAGTTTTGCAATGAGCATGAAATTGATCACCGCCATCATCAAGCCCTTCAAGCTCGATGATGTGCGAGAGGCCTTGGCCGAGTCGGGCATCACCGGCTTGACGGTGACCGAGGTCAAGGGTTTTGGCCGCCAGAAGGGCCATACGGAGCTGTACCGTGGCGCGGAATACGTGGTGGATTTTCTGCCCAAGGTGAAGATTGAGATCGCCGTGACGGATGCCGTGGTGGACAGCTGCATCGACACCATCGCCAAGGCCGCGCGCACTGGCAAGATCGGCGATGGCAAGATCTTCGTCTCCCCGCTGGAGCAGGTGGTGCGCATCCGCACTGGCGAGCAAGACGAGGCCGCTGTCTGAGGACAGGCGCTGAGAGCCTGCTTTTTTGCTTTTTTGAACAGGCCTTAACGTCTTGCCGCCCCCGGCGGGCGGCGCAATGCATGACACTCTTGGTCTGCCTGGGGCAACTGGGCAGGCGGGCGCGCAGCGCATGGGCTGGCCATAGGCCTGGGCCCATGCGCTGCGCGCTGGCGTTTTCAGTTTTCATCTTCACCCCCCCCCCTTCAGGAGCCCCAAGCCATGGCACTGCCCAGCAAAGTCAAACTGGTGGAAGTCGGCCCGCGCGATGGCCTGCAAAACGAAAAACAATTGGTGCCCGCCGAGGTCAAGATCGGCCTGGTGCAGCGCCTGCAGGATGCGGGTCTGAAGGAAATCGAAGTCACCAGCTTCGTCTCGCCCAAGTGGGTGCCGCAAATGGCCGACAACAGCCAGGTCATGGCCGGCATCGAGCGCCGCCCCGGCGTGCGCTACTCGGTGCTGGTGCCCAACATGAAGGGGCTGGAGGCGGCCTTGCCCAGCCAGCCCGATGAGATCGTGGTCTTCGCCTCGGCCAGCGAAACCTTCAGCCAGAAGAACATCAATTGCTCGATTGCCGAGAGCATCGAACGCTTCGCGCCGGTGGTGGAGGCTGCGCGGGCGCGGGGCATTTACGTGCGCGGCGCCATGTCCTGCACCGTCGGCTGCCCGTATGAGGGGGAAGTCTCGCCCCAGCAGGTCGAGTCGCTGGCGCGCCAGCTCAAGGCCATTGGCGTGCAGCACGCTGGCGTGGCCGACACCATTGGCGTGGGCACGCCGCTGAAGGTGCAGCGCGCCATCGAGGCCACGCTCAAGCACTACGCGCTCGACGACGTCTCGGGCCACTTCCATGACACCTATGGTCAGGGCGTGGTCAATACGCTGGCTGCGTTGCAGCTGGGCGTGTGGCAATTCGATGCTGCGGTGGCTGGTCTGGGCGGCTGCCCCTACGCCAAGGGCGCCACCGGTAACGTGGCTACCGAGGATGTGGTCTACCTGCTGCACGGCATGGGCATCGAGACTGGCATCGACCTGGAAAAGCTGGTCGATGCCGGCCTGTACATCAGCAGCTTCTTGCAGCGCCCCTCCAGCTCGCGTGCAGGCACTGCCATCGCCAAGAAGCGGCCCGAGGCCGTGGCCTGCGGCTGACACGTGGCCAGCCCCTTGGCCCTGCGCAAGTTGCCCGCTGCTGGCACGCAGTCACTGCCCGAGAGGCTGCCCGAGCCGGTGCAGCGCGTGCAGCAGGCTTTGCGCGCCTGGCCGCAGCTGGGCCTGCCCCAATGGCTGGAGCAGCCCGCACGCAGCGTGCGGCAGACTGCCGCGTTGCTGGGGGCGGAGCCGGGCCAGTTGGCGCGTGGCGTGGTGCTGCGGCGCCTGGTTGATGATGCGCCGGTGCTGGTCATGGCCGCGGGCGATCGCCGGGTCGATCGCGCCAAGGTGTCTCGCCTGCTGGGCGAGGTGGGCCGCGCCGATGCCCGCTTCGTGCGGGAGCGCACAGGCTTTGCTGCGGGGGCGGTTGCGCCGCTGGGCCATCTCGAACCGATGCTGTGCTTGCTCGACGAGAGCCTGCAGCGTTTCGATGCACTTTGGGTCTGGTGCGGCCATGCGCGCGCGCTGCTGGCGCTCAGCCCGGAGCAACTGCACCACTGCACGGATGCCCCTTGGGCCGATGCCGTGCAGGCGTTTTCTGGGGGCTTGTCCAGCCATGCCGCCATTCCAAGCTGAATCCTCCAGGCTGCCCAGCCCGCGGCAAGCGGCGCAGCGCCTGCTGCAGCAGGCCCAGCAGCTGCGCGCGCAGGGCCTGTTCGATGATGGCGCGCGCCAAGCGCCGCCTTCGCCTTGTATCCAGGTATGCACCATGAGCGACCAGCCATCGGATGCCGCTGGGCTTGCTGGCGCGCCCGCGCCTTATTGCCTGGGCTGCTTGCGCCAGCTCGATGAAATCGCCCAGTGGGGCCAGGCCAGCGCGGCGCGCAAGCGCGCCATTTGGCAGACCATGCTGCAGCGCGCCGCGGCCTGCCTGCGCCGGGCCTGATGGCAGCCAAGCGCCCGCAATCCTTCAACCCAAGACCCGCCCCATGCAGCCCATCCATTTTTATTTCGATTTTGTCTCGCCCTATGCCCATCTGGCATTTCATGCCTTGCCGCAGGCGCTCAAGGGCTGCAGCTACCAGGTGCTGTACAAGCCGGTGCTGCTGGGGGCCTTGTTCAAGGCCCAAGGCGTGACATCGCCGGCCAGCATTGCTAGTAAGCACGGCTGGATTAAGCGCCACACGCAGTGGCTGGCCGCGCAGCAGGCCCAGGCGCAGCAAGCCCTGGCAGAGCAAGAGCCCGGCGCATTGCCGGCGGCTTTGCAGGCGCAGCAGCAAGCGCCTTTTGCCTGGCCGGCCCAGCACCCCTTCAACGGCCTGCCGCTGCTGCGCCTGGCCATGGCCTGCAGCACGGACGGTTGCATCAACCGCTACACGGCGCAGTGCATTTTTGCGCACGTCTGGCAGGCGGGCGGGGCCGATGCCCTGCAGCCCGAGCGCCTGGCGCAGCTGGAGCAATGCCTGGCGCAGCAGCTGCGCATCGAAGGCGGCGCTGACAGCCCGCGTTGCAAAGAGCTGCTGCGCGCCAATACCGATCAGGCCCAGGCTGCGGGCATTTTTGGCGTGCCAGCTTTCGTCGTCGCTGGCGAGCTGTTCTGGGGCCTGGATGCCCTGCCCATGCTGCGTGAGCGCATCGCCGGTGCAGCCTTTCTTGAGGGCGGGCTTTGATCAGGCGCTTCAGCGTGGGCCTTGCGCGCCACTGGCCGGCGCCGTCACCGCCGCCGGGGCATTGGGCTTTTTGCTTTTGAGCGTGCTGAACATGCCGTAGAAGACTACGGCAGTGATGGCCAGCAGCACGAACAGGCTGGTCAGAAGTCGTTTCATGGCAGGCAAGGCAAGCGTGGCAATAGCGCCAGCGGGCACTGTAATGGCATTTGTGCATCCGCCCCCCGCGCGCTGCGCCGGCGGGGCTTGCATTTGTGCGTATCATCGCGCGCGCACGCGCGCAGCGGCCCTGGCGGGGCTGTGCTGCGCCGTTGCGTTTGCATCGCTGGCTTGCCGCAGCGGGCGGGCGATGCCCAGTCACTCAAAAGACACGCCATGGACGAACCTATTCTTACCATGCAGGAACGCGAGGCGATCAATGCAGGTCGCTGGTTCAACACACTTTCGCCGACGCTGCGGCACGATATCCTGCGATGTGCATACGTCAAACGCTACAAGGACGGCGCGCTGATCTGCGCGCGCGGCGACCCGCCCGAGGAGTGGATCGCCTGCGCCAAGGGCGCGGTGCGCGTGAGCTCGACCTCGTTGACGGGCAAGCAGATCACGCTGACCTACGTCGAGCCGGGCGTCTGGTTTGGCGACGTGGCCTTGCTCGACGGCGACAAGCGCACCCACGATGCCTATGCGCACGGCAACACCACCATCGTGGGGGTGAGCAAGAGCGATTTCTTCAAGATCCTGCAAACCCACGTGGAGTTCTATCAGGCCATTTTGCGCCTGCATGCGCGGCGCATCCGTGGCCTGTACGGGCTGGTCGAGGACTTGAACACCCTGCCGCTGCGCGCGCGCCTGGCCAAGCAGTTGCTGCATCTGGCGCGCAGCTACGGCATTGCCGACCTCAGCGGCGGCAATCACATCCGCATTGGTTTGCAATTGGCGCAGGAGGAGCTGGCCCAGCTGCTGGGCGCCTCGCGCCAGCGCGTCAACCAGGAGCTCAAGAGCATGGAGCGCGAGAGCATCATCCGCATCGAAACCGGCGGCTTGGTGGTGCTCAACCGCGAGGCCTTGCTGCGCATTGGCGAGGCCGCCGCGTAGCCGCCTGGCCAGCCCGGTCAAGGGCGCAAGCGAAACCAGAGACAGAACCCGCACGCCGCAAGCAGTGCGCTCAGAGCGCATTGCTTGCGGCGTCGTCATTGGGCGCGCGCCGCGCTGCCCTGCCCACGCGGCATGGCTGATGCAGCAAACGATGGAGATGGCATGAGTGATTTCGAGCATTTCGTGGGCACGCGCGAGGTCAGCGCCGAGCACGCCTTCGACACGGCGGCGCTGCAGCACTGGATGCAGGCGCACGTCGAGGGCTTTGACGGCCCCTTGTCGGTGGCGATGTTCAAGGGCGGGCAATCCAACCCCACCTATGAGCTGTCGACCCCTTCGCGGCGCTACGTGATGCGCGCCAAGCCGGGCCCTGTGGCCAAGCTGCTGCCCTCGGCCCACGCCATCGAGCGTGAGTTTGCCGTCATGCGCGCGCTGGCCGGCACGCCGGTGCCGGTGCCGCGCATGTATGCGCTGTGCGAGGACGAAGCGGTCATCGGCCGGGCCTTCTACATCATGGAGTTCAAAACCGGCCGCGTGCTGTGGGATCAGGCGCTGCCAGGCCTGAGCCCGCAGGAGCGCAGCGCCATCTATGACGAGATGAACCGCGTCATCGCCGCGCTGCATTCGGTGGACTACCGCGCTTGCGGGCTGGGCGACTTTGGCCGGCCGGGCAACTACTTCGAGCGCCAGATCGGCCGCTGGAGCAAGCAGTACCGCGCCAGCGAGACCGAGCCCATCGAGGCCATGGAGCGGCTCATCGAATGGCTGCCGGCCCACATCCCGGCCTCGGCGCGCGATGAGCGCCTCAGCGCCATCGTGCACGGCGACTTCCGGCTGGACAACCTGATGTTTGCCAGCGATGCGCCGCAGGCCATTGCCGTGCTGGACTGGGAGCTGAGCACCATCGGCCACCCCTTTGCCGACTTCAGCTACCACTGCATGGCCTGGCACATCCCCAGCGGCGTGTTCCGGGGCATTGCCGACGTGCCCTATGCCAGCCTGGGCATCCCCAGCGAGCAGGAATACATCGGCCGCTATTGCGAGCGCACCGGCTTTGCCACGGCCGAGCAGTTGATGGCCGACTGGAATTTCTACCTGGCCTACAACATGTTCCGCCTCGCGGCCATCTTGCAAGGCGTGGCCAAGCGCGCCCAGCAGGGGCTGGCCAGCAGCGCGCGCGCCAAGGCCCAGGGCGAGAACACGCGCCCATTGGCCGAAATGGCCTGGCGCAAGGCGCAGCAGGCCAGCGCATGACAGGCGCCATGAGCGCGCCGCCATGCCCAACCCGACCCCGATGCACAAGGAGCACAGCGATGGATTTTGACTACTCCGACAAGACCAAGGCCTTGCAGGACAAGCTGCAGCAATTCATGCAGCAGCACATCTACCCCAACGAGCGGGCCTACCACGAGGAGCTGCAGGCCAACACGGCCGCCGGCAAGCGTTGGAGCCCGCTGCAGACCATCGAGAAGCTCAAGCCCATTGCGCGCCAGCAAGGCCTGTGGAACCTGTTTCTGCCCGTGGACACGGCCGCCGCCTCGGGCTACGAGGGCGCGGGGCTGACCAACCAGGAATACGCGCCGCTGGCCGAGATCATGGGCCGCGTGCCCTGGGCCTCGGAGGTATTCAACTGCTCGGCGCCCGACACCGGCAACATGGAAACCCTGGCGCGCTACGGCAGCGAGCAGATCAAGCAGCTCTGGCTCAAGCCCCTGCTCGAAGGGCAAATCCGCTCGGCCTTTGCCATGACCGAGCCGGCCGTGGCCTCCAGCGACGCCACCAACATCGAGACGCGCATCGAGCGCCAGGGCGATGAATACGTCATCAACGGGCGCAAGTGGTGGATCTCCGGCGCGGGCGATCCGCGCTGCAAAGTCTTCATCACCATGGGCAAGAGCGACTTCGACGCGCCGCGCCACTCCCAGCAAAGCATGATCGTCGTGCCCGCTGACACGCCGGGCGTGAAAATCCTGCGACCGCTGAGCGTGCTGGGCTACGACGACGCGCCGCATGGCCACATGGAAATGCTGTTCGAGAACGTGCGCGTGCCCGCCGCCAACATTCTGCTGGGCGAGGGCCGCGGCTTCGAGATCGCCCAGGGCCGCCTGGGGCCGGGGCGCATCCACCACTGCATGCGCCTGATCGGCCAGGCCGAGCGCGCGCTGGAATACCTGTGCCGCCGCGCCCTCAGCCGCGTGGCCTTTGGCAAGACCATCGCCCAGCAGACCGTCACGCAAGAGCGCATCGCCCAGGCGCGCTGCGAGATCGACATGGCGCGCCTGCTCACGCTCAAGGCCGCCTGGATGATGGACACCGTGGGCAACAAAGTCGCGCGCACCGAGATCGCCATGATCAAAGTCGTGGCCCCCAGCATGGCCTGCCGCGTCATCGACTGGGCCATCCAGGTGCATGGCGGCGGCGGCCTCAGCGACGACTTCCCGCTGGCCTACAGCTACGCCAACGCCCGCACGCTGCGCTTTGCCGATGGCCCGGATGAAGTACACCGCAACGCCATCGCCAAGTGGGAGCTGGGCAAATACGCCGACACGCCGCCCAAGGCCGGCGAGATGGAGCCGCCGGTCACGCGCGGCTTCTGATGCACAGGCTCTGGCGCCGCGCTTGCCCTGTCCAGATGCGACGCGCAGGCCGAGCGCAGGCCGCGCAAAGCCCCGCCAGGCCAGCCCGCCCGGCGGGGCTTTGCCCCCTGCGGCCAGCATCGCGCGCAGGCCCGGTGCCGAGGGCAGGGCTTGACTTGGCTTGATAATGCGCGCCCATGACGGACGTGCATTTCTACTTCAACGTGCCAGACAAGCTGCACTTTGCCTGCCGTCTGGCGCGCAAGGCCTTCATGCAGCACACGCCGCTGCTGCTCAGCGCCGCGCCGCCGCAGTTGCAGCAGCTCGATGCCATGCTGTGGCAGATGGCCCCGGAAGATTTCGTCGCCCACGACTGGCTGGATGCGCCGCCAGGGCATGGCAGCGCCCCAGCCGGGCCAGCCGCGCAAGCGCCCATTTTGCTGTGCGAGCACATCGACCCGCAGGCCCTGCATGGCCGGGTTCACGCCCTGCTCAGCCTGTGGGACGAGGTGCCGGCAGGCTTTAGCCATTTCGAGCACTTGTATGAGCTGGTATCGCCCGATGCCTACGACCGCCAGCGCGCCCGCCAACGCTGGCGGCACTACCAGCAGCGTGGCTACGCCATCCTCAGCCACGATCTGGGCCAGGCGGCCGGCGGCGCCTGATCGGGCCCGCCCCAGCCAGCCACCGAGGATTTCTGCCATGACTGAGCGCACACACGAGCCAGACCGCCCCCAGACCGTGCCCACATTGACCGACGTCGTGCAGGCCCAGCAAAGCGCCGATGCCACCGATGCCGCCAACGACGCACAGCAGCCGATTGACGCCAGCTTGCAGGCCGCCGCGCCTGCGGACATGCCGGTGCCGCTGGCGCAAATCCCCACGCTGATGCCCGAGCCGCAGGCCGAGGCGGCGCTGCGCACCTCGCGCTACATCGAGCGCGCGCTCAATGCCGTTGGGCGCGCGGGCAGCTCCGATGCAGCGCCGCAGCAGCAGCCATCACAGCCTGAGCCGTCCCAGCCTGAGCCGCCAGCAGGCCTGGGCGCGTCGGCCTGGCTGGGCCCTTTTGACGATTTGCAGCCTTTGCACAGCCCCGGCGCGAATGGGCTGCACGGCCTGCAAGATGGCGCGCTGCCGCACGCCAACACAGCTCCTACCGCCCTTGGCCAGCCCTTGCAGGCGCCGCCAGCGCGCGATGCGGCCAGCGAGCTGGCCGAGCGCGTGGCCTGGGAAATGCTGCAACTGGGCCAGACAGCCCCGGCGCAGCCCGCACTGCCTCAGCCGCCTGTTGTGGCCGCGCTGCCAGATGCGGCCGAGGAGCCGCTGCCAGCCGCTGCCGATGACGTACAGGCCGCGGGCTTTTGCGCCGTGGCGGCCCGGGCCGCGCAGGCCGATGCCTGGCCCGATACGGCTGCCTTGCGCGGGCTGCTGCCGGGCGATTTCGAAGAGCAGTTGGTGCATCGGGTCATGCAGCGCGTCGATGCCGTGCTCACCGACCGGGTGGGCGAGGTCATCGCCGCCGTCATCGAGCGCCAGACCCGCTCGCTGCTGCCCAGCATCCGCGAGGAGCTGGAATTTGCCATCCGCAAAAGCGTGTACGAGGCCATGGCCGAGGAGCTGGCCGGCATCCAGGCCAGCGGCGTGGCGGGCAAGCCGCAGTGAGCGCGGTGCGGGGCTTCTTCAAGACACAGCTCAGGGCGCCTGCCAGCCCATGAAATCCAGCACCTGCTGGCGGCGGCGCAGCGTGTCTTGCTCGCCCAGTGCGATCAGCTCCTGCGTGAAGGCCGCCTCGAACAGCAGATAGCTCACCAAGGCCGAATGGCCCAGCTCCCGCGCATCGTTGCCCGTGCCCAGCGCCCCGAGCAGGGCGCGGATGCTGGCGGGCAGGTGCTGCAGGTGGCGCGCGGCCAGCGTGTCGATGTCCTGCGAGGGGGTGATGGCCAGCAGCTCGATGGGGCGCAGTTGGCTGCGCGCCTGCTGCGCCGGCGTGAGCAGGCGCAGCGTTTGGTTGATGCGCTGCAGGCGCTCGATGTCGGTGGCCAGGGTGTCAAGAAAGATGCTGGAGAGCGCGTGCCCGGCGATTTGCGCCAGCGAAGGCGCGCTGGAGTCTGCGAGCTGGCGGCGCGGCGCTGCCGTGGCGCTGCGCCCCACGCCAATGACCAAAATGCGCTGCGCGCCCAGATGAATGGCCGGGGCCATGGGCGCTTGCTGGCGCATGGAGCCATCGCCGAAGAACTCGACCCCGTGCGGCAGGGCCAGCTTTTGTGCGGGAAAGACGAAGGGAATGGCCGCCGAGGCCAGCAAATGCCCATGGTGCAGGGCCGTGGCCGTGGCCAGATGCAGCGAACGCTGCCAGGGCTGGATGGGCGTGGCCGATTGGTAAAAGCTCATGTGGCGGCCGCTGCTGTAGCTGGAGGCCGTGACGGCCACGGCGCGCAGGTGGCCGCGCTCGATCAGCGCCGGGATGCGCCCCATGGCGATGCGCGCTTGCAGCAGCTCGGCCAGCGGCTGATTCTCCAGCAGGGCCTGCGGCTGGCCGCGCCGCCAGCGCGCCACGGCCCAGCCCAGCGACAGCAGGCGCAGCCAGCGCGTGCCGCTGCGCAGCACGCTCCAGGAATCGCTGCGGTAGACCTGCTCGGCGTGCAGCCCGGCCCAGGTGTGTTCGAGCTGCGCGACGGCCTGGGCGAAATGGTCGGCGCCGCTGGCCAGCGCCGCCACGTTGATGGCCCCGGCCGAGGTGCCCACCAGAATGCCAAACGGGCTTTGCCGCAGACGCTGCGGCTGCGCGGCATGCAGGCGCGCCAGGGCCTTGAGCACGCCAACCTGGTAGGCGGCGCGCGCCCCGCCGCCGCAGCACACCAGGGCGGTCTGCGCCGCGCGCTGCTGCTGGGCGTGGCGCGTGCTCGGTGACAGTGGCTGGGGCCGATGGGGCGATGAGGATGCGCCAGTGTGCGGCACGGCAGGCTGCCTGGCGAGTGCTGTCATCAGACGCCGGGGCGCTTGCCCAGCAGAAACAGCGACAGGGCCTCGCCCAGCCAGATCTGGATGTTGTGCTCGCGTGCAAAACGCTGTGCGGGCGGGCTGAGCTCGCCGCCGGCGGCGATGTACAGCCCGTGGCCAATGCCGCTGTCCTCCATCGCGCGGGCCAGCTGGCGCAGCGGCTCCAGCCCATGCACCGAGGCCTTCCAGCGGCGCGCCAGCACCAGGGTGTACTGGCCCTCGCGGGTGATGCGCCAGTCCGCGCCGGGGTGCTCGGGCGCGCTGGCGTGGATGCCCTGCAGGCGCCAGCTTTGTTGCAGGCGCCGGGAGAAGTCTTCCCAGCCCAGGGCGGTGGCCTCTTGCAATACCTGGCTGCGCTTTTCCTCGCTGGGGGCATGCCATTGCTGCCAGGCGGCCACGGCCCCGACGATCAGCAGCGGCAAGGTGCCGGGCAGGGCCAGCAGCACATATTCGCGCGGCATCAGCGCCGCCAGGGCCGCACCCAGCACGGCGGCCAGCATAATGCTGACCCACCACGGAGAGCGCAGCAGCAGGCCGAAGAGCGAATGGCGTGGAATGGTGAATTTCACGGCGAAAAGGCAGCGCAGAGGGAGGCAGCGCAAAGGACACAACGCAGCCACGGCAAGGCCCGCTGTGCAGGCGCAGATGCCGTGGATTTGCCTTTGGATGGATGAAAACAGTGGATTGACTATGGCAGTGCAGCAAGAGCGCCTGCTCACAGAGCTGGCGAGTGTAAAAGATATTTTTACGGGCGAGGACTTTGGCTCGCCCAAGCGCATGCAAGCGCACATTGATGGCGAGCAGGTGCAGTTGCGCGTGCGCATGCCGTACCCGGCGCAATCGCAGCAGGCGCTGTGGCGCGAGCAACTCACGCAGGCGGCGCAGCGCGCCGGTGCCAACCAAGTGCAGTTGCAATTCGAGTTGGAGGTGCTCGCCCATGCGGTGCGCCCGGGGCTGACGCCGCTGCCGCAGGTGCGCAACATCATTGCCGTGGCCTCGGGCAAGGGCGGCGTGGGCAAAAGCACCACGGCCGTCAACCTGGCGCTGGCGCTGGCGCAGGAGGGCGCGCGCGTGGGCCTGCTCGACGCCGATGTCTACGGCCCCAGCTTGCCGATGATGCTGGGTCTGGACCAGCGCCCCGAGAGCCTGGATGGCAAGAGCATGCAGCCGCTGCGGCGCCACGGCTTGCAGGCCATGTCCATCGGTTTTCTGGCCCGGCCCGACGACGCCATGATCTGGCGCGGGCCCATGGCCGTGCAGGCGCTGGAGCAAATGCTGCGCCAGACCAATTGGGACGATCTGGACTACCTGCTCATCGACATGCCGCCGGGCACCGGCGACATCCACCTGAGCCTGAGCCAGCGCGTGCCGCTGACTGGCGCCATCATCGTCACCACGCCGCAGGACATTGCGCTGCTCGATGCGCGCAAGGGCATCCGCATGTTTGAGAAGGTTGGCGTGCCCATTCTGGGCCTGGTGGAGAACATGGCCATGCACGTGTGCAGCCAGTGCGGCCACGTCGAGCACGTGTTCGGCCAGGACGGCGGCCAGCGCCTGGCCGCCGAGCTGGGCCTGGCCTATCTGGGCGCGCTGCCGCTGGACATGCACATCCGCCTGCAGGCCGATGGCGGCAGCCCCAGCGTGGTGGCCGAGCCTGAAGGCCCCATTGCGGCGCAGTACCGCCACATCGCGTTGCAGGCCGCAGCCAAGGTGGCGCTGCGCGGCCGGGACTATTCGCAGCGCCTGGCCGGCATCAAGATCAGTGCCCAGTAGGGGGATGTTGAGATTGGGTTTGCGCAGCGGTTTTTCGAGGCAAAAGCCGCAGATGCAAGGCGAAAACGCTTGCAAGGTTGGATGCCTTGCAAGCGTTTTCAACGCGGCAGTTGCGGAGTTTTGAGCGAAAACACCGCCGCAACACTCAATCTCAACAACCCCCGGTGCCTGGGCCGCGGCGGCCCAGCATGCGGCGCGCCGTGTCGTCGCGCCAGATGAAATGGTGCACCAGCACCATGGCGATGTGCCCGGCAATCACGGCCAGCAGCAGCCAGCCCAGCAGCCCATGCCAGCTTGTCCCAAGGCTGTCGCGCGGGGCGTTGATGGCCTGCACCAGGGCCTGATTGGGCGCTGAGGCGCTAAAGATTGGCCACTGCCCGAACAGCGCAAAGGCCCGGCCCGAGGCATACAGGCGCAGCAGCGCCAGCGTGGGCACCAGCAGCATCAGCAGATACAGCAGCGCATGCCCGGCGCGCGCGCATTGGGCGATGAAGCCTTGGCCGTAGGCCGGGCGTTGCGACCATTGCGCCAGCGCCCAGAGGGCGCGCAGCACGGCCAGCAGCCACAGCACCACGCCCACGTGGTTGTGCGTGCCCACCAGCCACGAGTTGCGCGGGCTCAGATCAAAAGCCAGCTTCAGCGCCATGCCGACGAACTGCCAGGCCAGCAGTAGCGCCATGGCCCAGTGCAGCAGCCGGCTGATGCGGCCAAAACGCAGCGGGCTGTCGCGCCAGGGCAGGGCAGTCGGGGTGGCGCTCAAGTGGTTGTGGAGCGGGTTCGGTGCAGGCATGGCGTTGTCCTGGCGCTCAAGCCCGCAATGCGTAGCCCAGCACGATGCCGGCCAGCAGCGTCAGGCCCAGCCAGTGGTTTTGCGTGAAGGCGCGAAAGCAGTCCTCGCGGCGGCGCTGTCGAATCAGCCAGCCATGCCAGAGCACCTGCGCGGCCGCCAGCGCCAGGGCCAGCTGCCAGGGCCTGCGGCCCCAGCACCCAGGCCCAGCAGGCCAGGAACAGGCCATAGCACAGCAAGATGGCGGCCACGTCCCAGCGGCCCAGGGTGATGGCCGAGGTCTTCATGCCCAGGCGCAGGTCGTCGTCGCGGTCGACCATGGCGTACTCGGTGTCATAGGCGATGACCCAGCACAGATTGCCCAGCAGCAGCCACCAGGCCGTGGCCGGGATTTGCGCTTGCACGGCGGCAAACGCCATGGGGATGCCGAAGCTGAAGGCCACGCCGAGCACGGCCTGCGGCATGGAGAAAAATCGCTTGGTGTAGGGGTAGAAGACGGTGATGGCCACGGCAAAGACCGAGCAGGCCACCGTCAGCGCATTGGTAGTGAGCACCAGCGCGAAGGCCAGCAGGGTCAGTGCCAGCGCCACGGCCAGGGCTTCGCGCACGCTGGTGCGCCCGGTGGTGATGGGGCGCTGTGCGGTGCGCTTGACGTGGCGGTCGAATTTGCGGTCGGCAATGTCGTTGACGCAGCAGCCGGCGCTGCGCATCAAAATGGTGCCCAGCGTGAACACCAGCAGCAAATGCCAGCCGGGAAAGCCCTGCGCGGCGATCCACAGCGCGCTCAGCGTAGGCCACAGCAGCAGCAGCCAGCCAGCGGGGCGACTCCAGCGGATCAGGTCCAGGTAGTTGCGCAGCCGCTGCGCCAGATCGATCGGCGCGGGCGGCGCAGCGCGGGGGCGGGGCTCGGCGTGCATGGGCGGGGGCTGGGCCTTAGCGGAACACCACCGTCTTGTGGCCGTTGAGCAGGATGCGGTGCTCGCTGTGCCATTTCACCGCGCGCGCCAGCACCTGGCTTTCGGTGTCGCGCCCGCGAGCGGTCAGGTCCTCGACCGTGTCGGTGTGCGAGGCGCGCGCCACGTCCTGCTCGATGATGGGGCCTTCGTCCAGATCGGCGGTGACGTAGTGCGCCGTGGCGCCGATGAGTTTGACGCCCCGGTCGTGCGCCTGGTAGTAGGGCTTGGCGCCCTTGAAGCTGGGCAGAAAGCTGTGGTGGATGTTGATGGCGCGACCGGCCAGCTTCTGGCTCAGGTCGTCCGAGAGGATTTGCATGTAGCGCGCCAGCACCACCAGCTCGGCCTGCTCATTCTGGATGATCTCGTACTGCCGCGCCTCGGCCTGGGCCTTGTTGTCCTTGGTGACCGGGATGTGGTGGAAGGGCACGTTGTAGCTGGCCGCGAGCTGGTAGAAGTCGCGGTGGTTGCTGATGATGGCGCGGATGTCGATGGGCAGCAGCCCGCTCTTGCAGCGAAACAGCAGGTCGTTGAGGCAATGCCCCTCGCGGCTGACGAACACCACCGTGGGCACGGGCTGGGCCGCATCGTGCAGGCTCCAGCGCATTTGCAGCGGCTGGGCAAAATCTTGCAGGGCCTCTTGCAGCTGCGTCAGGCTGCGCTGCTGCACGGAAAACTGCAGCCGCATGAAGAACAGGCCGGTGGAGTGGTCGTTGAACTGCGCGGCCTCTTCGATGTTGCCGCCTTGTTCGAGCAAGAAGCCGGAGACGGCATGCACCAGCCCTTTCTGGTCAGGGCAGGAGAGGGTCAGGATGAAAGTAGGGCAAGCGTGACTCATAAGGGGCGTGATTGTCGCACCGAATGCACGCCGTCCCAGCTCATGCCCCCTGCTTACTGGCTGCGCTGGTAGGCGGTTTGGTCCAGGTTCAGCCAGCGGCGCTGGCTGTCGGTGAAATAGCCAATCAGCTGCTGCGCTCGGCCATCGTCGCCGCGCAATTCGAGCACGTGCGGGCCCAGCAGCCGCCAGCTGCCTTGGCGCTCGCGGCTGTGGCTGCGCGAGGTGCTGGCGCGCGGCGTGGTGATGGCGTCGCCCATCTGGGTGTGGCCGCTGAAGCCGCGGTCGGCCTCGAAGCGGCCGTTGGCCAGCAGGCGCAGGCGGTTGCGCGTCACGGCGCTGGTGGTGCCGAAGGAGGCGCCGCGATCGGCATTGAAGCTGCCCACCAGCGCCTGGGCCGTCAAGCCGTGTACGGCATCGCCCGGCAGGGCTTGCCAGCCGCCGCCCTGGCCCTGCTGCTGATAGCCGCCAGCGGCCTTGCGCCACTGGCCCCGGGCCTGGCCATTGGTGTAGAGGCGGCCATTTTTCAGCAGCACGTGCGTGGTCTCGATCACCTCCAGGCCATAGACCCCGTAGCTGGTTTCGCTGTGGTTGAGCACGGTGTGGATGTCGCCCGGCGCAAAGGGCAGCAGGGCGCTGGCGGCCTGGCGGCTCCGGCCCGCTGGGGCTGGCGGGGCAGGGGGCGGACGGACTGTCTGCGCGCTGCCGCTGCTGGCCGCGGCCTCAGAGGCCTGGGCGGCGGCGCGGATGGCTGGCGCTTGCCGCAGCGCCGAGGCGATGATTTGCGCGCCACCGGCGGCGTATCGCTCCAGCAGGGCGGGCTGGCCCAGCATGACGGAAATGCGCGCCTGATCTGGCGCATGCACGAAGGCATGGTAGAAGGCGCTGAGCGCCTGGCCTTGCACTTGCACCTGGTGCTGCACGCGCCACAGCGGCGCCTGAAAGCTCGGGCTGCCGCGCGAGAGCGGCGTGCCGTAGCTGCCCGAGAGTTTGTCGGCCATCTGCTGGGCCCATTCCTGCAGCGGCAGGCCATGCATTGGCAGCGGCGCCGAGAGCAGCATGACGAAGTGGCCCTGGCCCTGCTGGCCCAGGCCGGGCGGCACGAAGGCCGTCATGTTTTGCTGGGCCTGCACGCTCCAGCCCGCAGGGGCGTCCACTGCCTGCGCCCACGGGGGCGCAACTGCCAGCCAAAGCGCCAGCAGGCCCTGGCAGGCCAGACGCAGGCCGGCTGGGGTATGGCGCTGGGGGGCTGGCCGGGTGGGCTGGGGCATGCCGGGCGGGGTCAGTGCACCAGCACGGGGTGCTGGGCCAGGCCGGTGTAACTGTCCAGCGTGTCTTCCACTTCTTCCTGCGTGGGGGTGTTGCGCTGCCATTCCTGGATCTGGGCGTGGAACAGCTCGGCCCAGCTACCGTCCAGATAGACCTCCCGGCCGGAGCGTTTGTCCACGATTTCAAAGCCGTGGCGCACCAGTTGCACGCCTGTGGCTGGGCCGGGGCGTTGCCCGTCGTGCGGCGGCGGGGCGATGTCCTGCTGCATGTGCACGACCGAAAAGGCTTCGGAGTCATAAAGAGTGTTCATGGAATCCTCCAGTGCGATGGGGTCATGACTCATGGATGGGGTCCGGCGCTGGGCTTTCAAGAGACAAGGGGGCTGGGCTTTAGGGGGGTGAGATTGAGTATTGCGGCGGTGTTCTTGCCTGGCGCACGTTTTCGCCTTGCATTTGCGGCTTTTGCCTCGAAAAACCGCTTCGCCAACCCAATCTCAACAACCCCTGCAGGGTGTATGGGGCCAGTATGCACGAAAAGCACGGCCTCTCCGGCCTTGCGCGGGGTGTGGCAATCGGGGTTTGCCCGTGGGCGCTGTGCATCTCCCGCCGCCTCGCGATTGCACGGCTTTGGGGCCAGCTCAGGGGGCGAAAAGTGCATAACACGCTCTAAATGAAGCGCGCCAGCAGCTTGCGCGAGGCCTTGGGCAGGGCCTCGATGTCGTCGATCTGGTATTGCAGGCTGTGCTTGTCGGTGATGCGCAGGCATTGGCCTGCGGCATCGAGCTTGCGGATGTCGTCCTCGCTTTGCAGCAGCAGCGCGGTGGCGCCGCGGTCGGTGTGCACCTGCCACAGCGAGGGGGTGGAGAAGCTGCTGACGGCGTCGATGGCGGTGATCTTCGGGATGAATTCGCGCCCGGCCAGCGCCATGGCGATGGCCTGCTGGCAGGGCAGGGGCAGGGCGTCCAGGCGCTCGATGTAGGCGCGCTCCTTGCCTTGCAGGTCGACCAGTGAGAGGCATTGCCGCGGCGCGCTCAGGGCAAAGGCGGGCACGGGCTGCACGGCGATGGAATGGTGGCTTTGCTGCGCCCTGGCCGCAGGCGCTGGCTCCTGGCGCGCATCGCTCAGGGTGGCCTGCATGGGTTGGGCGGGCAGGTGCAGGATCAGTTGGCCGTGCTGGTCCTGCTGGATGCAATCGGGCGGCGTGTCGGCGTCGAGCACGAGCACGTGCGCGGGCAGGTAACGCAGGTGCGACGAGGCGCTGGGCTTGGCAGGGGGAGGGGCAGTCATGGCTTGTTCTTGCGATGGGGCGGCGGGGTGGGGGAATCAGCCGAGCTGCTGCTGTTGCTGCTCGCGCTGCTCGCGGCGCTGCTGGGCCTGGTAGAGCCGCCAGTACGCGCCCTGGCGCGC
>JAUMYI010000030.1:0-5349 GCA_030528705.1 Comamonadaceae bacterium
GGAAAAACACCGTGTTCTGGTTCACGTGCTGCAAGAAGTACTGCCGCGCGGCCAGGCGGTCCTTGTCGAGCTGGATTTCCCCCCTCGGCCCGAACAGGTTGAGCATGGCGTTGAGCGCGTGGTAGTCCAGCTCCAACTCCTCCTTGGTGGCTGCTGGCGCCTTGTGCACTGGCGTGGCCTGCAGCGGCGGCTTGGGCTCCGGACGGGGCGCTTGTGCAGGCAGGGCCTTGGGGCTGGGGGCGAATGTGGTGTCGGGTGGCGGCATGGCAGGCTCGGCGCAAAAGAGGGTCAAAGAGGGGTCAACAAAAAGCGGCAAAGGCAGAAAGGCAGGCAGGCGGCAGCCGTGCATTGCCCTAAGCGTGCGGCGCGGGTTCGGGGCACTGGGCGGTCTGGTGCAAAAAGGCGGCAATGCCCTGGCGCACGCGCTGCACATCGTCGCTGGTGCCCAGCAGTTCGAACTTGTAGAGCAGCGGCACCTGGCATTTTTGCGCCACCACCGCCCCGGCCAGCCCGTAGGCCGCGCCGAAATTGGTATTGCCCGCAGCGATCACGCCGCGCAGCAGGCGGCGGTTCTCAGACTGGTTCAGAAACGCGATGACCGGCTTGGGCACGGCCCCCTTGAGGCTGCCGCCGCCGTAAGTGGGCACGATCAGCACATAAGGCCCGCTGACCTGGAACTGCTCGGCCTGCGCCACCTTCAGGGGGATGCGCTGCGCGGGCAGGGCCAGCTTCTCGACGAAGCGGTGCGTGTTTTCCGAAACGCTGGAGAAGTAAACGATCATGCGGCAACGGCAATGCGGTCGGGCAGCCAGGGAAGGGGGCGGCCCCGGGGCTGGGGCGCAGGGCTGGCGCAGCGGCGCCGAGCACGGGAGCGGGCGCTCAGGCCGTGGCCGTCAGGCTGGCGATCTTGTCGGGGCGAAAGCCACTCCAGTGCATGTCGTTGGCAACGACCACTGGCGCCTGGGTATAGCCCAGGCTCTTCACCATCGCCATGGCGGCGCTGTCCTGGGACAGGTCGACGACTTCATAGGCAATGCCCTGGCGATCGAGGGCGCGGTAGGTGGCGGTGCACTGGACGCACGAAGGCGTGCTGTAGACCGTGACCTGCATGGGAGGCTCCTTCTTTGAAATCAGACGAGGGGTGGCGTGTGGAAGGGGCTGCTTGGGTGCGGTGGCGGTTTCCTCCATGCCGTGCTGCGCGCGGCCTCCTCCCTGGTGATTGCATGGCGGGCAACCATCCAGTGGCCCTTGCCAAGCCTGTGGCGCGACGCCGCTGGGCCGCCGATGCAAACCGGGCGATGCTACCATAGCCCGGCACCCAGGCCACTAGATGTAGTGCTGCTTTCGAAGAAAAACACTACATCTAGTGTTTTCTGGCGATTTGTTGATTTTTTGCAAGATGCAGGCTGGGCGCGGCCTGCGCGGCTGCATCGGGGCGCAGGGCCTGTGCTGGCAAGGGCCCAAGAGGCCCAAGCCATGCCGCATGCGCCCTGCCGCGCCATGGGGCGCTGCGGCTTCGGAAGACCTTGTTGCAAATCGTTGCAGTCGGCGCCCGGCAGTCAGCGCCGAGTCTGCGGCGCTACCACTGGCCGGTTTCCATGCGGATGGCCACCTCGCAATCGTCGAAGATGGCCAGCTTGGCAATGCGCACGCGCACGCCGATGACGCCGGGCAGCTGCATCAGCCGGTGCGAGACCTTGCCGATCAGAGTCTCCAGCAAGTTGACGTGCTCGGCCGTGCATTCGTCGATGATGATCTGGCGCACCTTGCGATAGTCCAGCACGCTGTGGATGTCGTCGTCGGCGGGCAGCAGCGGCTGCATGCCCTGGTGCAGCTGCGCATCGACTTGGATGGGCTGCGGGGCATGGCGCTCGTGCGCCAGAATGCCCAAATTGGCATCAAAGCGCAGGCCGGTCAGGGTCAGGGTCTGGGCGCCTTTGGTGTGGTGCATGGCAGTGACGCAGTGCAGCGAGAAGAAAAACGGGCCGGCCAGTGCAGACTCATGCGCGCTGCTCCAGGCGGCACAGCGCGGCCCAGCACAGCATGGGCATGAACAGGTAGAACATGGTGCCGCTGTTGTGCGCGAAGAATACCTGCGTCCAGCCAAAGCCGATGTACATCAGGGCGATGGCCGAGCCCATCAGGCGCAGCGACCACCATTGTGCCTGCAGCCATGCCGGGGCGGCGGCGGCCAGCAGCGCCGCCTGGCGCCGGCGGCTGGGCCAGAACAAGGCCAGCGGCACGCCGTAGAACGCCAGCAGCAGCGCCACGCCCAGCAGCCCGCGCTTGGAGAACAAGTCCAGCGCCTCGTTATGGGCGTGGTCGAAGTAAGTGGTGTTGACGTCGAACTGGCCGGCCTGCGCCAGACGCAGTTTTTCCTGCTTGTAGCCCGCATCGCCCCAGCCCAGCCAGGGTTTTTGCTGGCCCATGTGCCAGGCCAGGCGCCAGTGCTCCAGGCGGTGCCCGATGGAGGTGCTGGCATCGCCCTGGGTCTGATAGGCGGCCACCTCCGTGCCCATCAGCTGCAGGCGCTGCACGACCTGTGGCAGGCTGATGGTCAGCGGCACCAGCAATACCAGCAGCAGGGCCAGCCATTGCCGGGCCAGCCAGGCCGGCCGGCCGGCGCGGCCCTGCTGGCGCCCGGGCCGGCGCAGCAGCGGCCAGGCCAGCAGCGGCAGCAACAGCAGGGCCAGCCAGCCGCCGCGCGTGAGCGAGAGCACCGAGGCGCCGAACGCCGCGCCAATGGCCAGCACCAGCCCCAGCCGCATGCCCGGCCGCAGCCGCTGGTAATGGCAGGCCAGCACGATGCCCGCCAGCACCGCCAGCAGCAGGGCCAGGTTGCCGAACTGGATGGCATTGGTGTGGCCTGCGGCCCTGGCCATGCCCAGGCCGTAGACCTGCCACAGCGCGATGCCGCCAGCGCCCAGGCAACCGGCCAGCAGGCCTTTTTCCAGCGCCTGGGCGCTGGGCGGGTGGGCCAGCGCATAGCCCAGGCAGGGCAGGGCCAGGGCGTATTTGCTGAATCGGTCCCAGCGCGCTGCGCCGGCCTGGGCATCGCCCTGGAGGGCCCACATTAGCCCCATGGCCAGGATGGTGGCCGCCAGCAGCCAGCTGCCCGCGCCCAGCCGTGGCAGGGCTCTGGGCCAGTGGTACAGATTGCCCAGCGCCAGCAGCAACAGCAGCAGCGCCCCCCAGGAATAGCCCGAGGGCAGCCACAGTGCCAGCGCCGGCACCAGGAATGCCGCTGCGCTGCTGGCGCGCTCCCAGCGCCCCGGCGCGCGGGGAGCGGGCTCAGTGGCTGCGGCGCTGGACATCGTCACTGAGGCGCTCGTAGTCGTAGCGCAGCGCGGCGTAGCGCAAAAAGCTCTCCAGCGCCTTGAAGAAGCAGTAGAGGAAACCGGCGCCGCCGCCCAGCAGGCCCAGGCGCAGCAGGTAGTAGCGCACAAAGGCCACCAGCGCCGCGGCCAGGCCGCGCAGCACGCCGCCGCGCTTGCCCTGCGCCTTGCGCTTGGCCGCGCCCAGCATGGCGTACTGCATCACCTTGGCCATGGAGGTGCCGACGTCGGGGTTGGTGTAGTGCACCAGCAGGGCCTGGATGTCCCGGCGCGGCGCAGGCGCGCGCAGCAGGGCCTCCTCGTGCACCACGCCCTCGAAGCGTTCGATTAATTGCCGCGGGAACAGGCGCACGACCCGGGTGCGCGACATGCTGCGCGGCAGCACGCGGCCAAATGCCACCAGCTGCCAGCGGATGCACCAGACGGCCTGCCGGTCGTTTTGCGCGACGATGGCCAGCAGCTCCTTCTGGAAGGCCGGCGAGATCACCTCATCGGCATCGAGGAAGAAGACGAAATCGCCGCTGGCGTAGCCCAGCAGGCGGTTGCGCTGCACGGCAAAGCCATGCCAGTCCGCATGCACATGCACGGTCGCGCCCAGGCTGCGGGCGATCTCCACCGTCTTGTCGGTGCTGCCGGCGTCCACCACCACCACCTCGTCGGCAAAGGCCGCGCTTTGCAGGCATTGGCCAATGTGCCGCTCCTCATTGCAGGCCAGTACCGCGATGGTCAGCCGGGGGCGCTGGACGCCTGCGGGCGCCCAGCCAGGGGCTTGGGAGGCGGTATGGGGATGTGGCAGCTCGCGGTCCATGGGTGGGGCAGGCAAGGCGAGGGGCTAGCGGAAAGCGGTGCGGGCAAGGCTGGGCGCGCAGGGCACAAACCACCAGCGGGGCAGCGGCGCGGGCGCGACCATCGTCAAAAACCCGCCATTATCGTTGCGCCGCCAGGCTGCGGCCCATCCCGAGCCGCACTTTTTCAGCGCGCACCCAGAGCGAGGGCAGGCGCTCATGGCGCGGCGCTTGCGGCGGCATCGGTTGGGCGGCCCAACTGCCAGCTCTGCAGGCGGCCGGCGCAAAAGCGGCAATCCAGCCAGGCCCCGCCCGGGTCTTGCCAGCGGTAGACCTCCACGGCCTGGCCCAGCGGGCCTTGCGGCTCGCCCAGCGCGCGGGTGTGTTGCACGACCTGCAGCAGCGTCATGCCGGCTTGCAAGCGGCTGTTGAGCATCACGGCGCTGGAGACGAAGCCCTTGGGCGAGCTGGCCGCCGCGCGCAGCACGCGCAGCACCCGGCTCAGGTGCAGCAGCACGAAAAACACCACCGCGCCCAGCGCCAGCATGAAGCCGGGCCAGCCCCGGAAGGCAAACCCGGCCATGAGCAAAGCCACGGCGGCGCTCAGCCACAGCAGCAGTTTCAGTGTCGCTTGCATGGGGCGCGATTGTATCGGCGGCCGGCCCGCAGCCCTGCAGCCATCAATTGGCCAGCAGCACCAGCAGCGCCAGCGCCAGGGCTGCGGCCTGCAGTAGCAGGCAGCCGCCCTGCCGGCGCAGCAGTTGCAGGCAGGCGCGTTGGCGCTGCGGCCAGGTGCGCGGCGGCGCAGCGGCGCGGCCGGGCCGCAGGCCCAGGGCTTGCAGGGCCGCATCCAGCTGGCTGGCCGCTTGCTGCGCATCGCTGGCGTGGCAGGCCAGCCAGTGCAGTAGCTGGGCGTCGATGGCCGTGCGCGCGGCGCTGAGTTTTTGCGCCAATGCGGCCAGCAGGCTGATGGCCAGGCCCAGCGCGGCCCACAGGCCAGGCTGGCCGGGCCAGGGGATGGCGGCGCTTGCCAGCGCGGCCAGCACCAGCAGCGCCAGAGCGGCCAGGGCGTTGCTGCAGCCGTCGATCAGCCGGCCCTGGCGCAGCACGGCCGCCAGCACGGCCCATTGATAACGTTGCGCGCAGGCCTCGGCCGTGGCGCTGGCTGCCGGTGGCGGGCATGGCATGGGCGGGCTTCTCCGTCAGTCGTGTGAACAGGCTTTGGGTTG
>JAUMYI010000030.1:5449-12960 GCA_030528705.1 Comamonadaceae bacterium
TGACGGCCAACTGCGCCAGCACGGCGCGGTGGCTGGCGTGCAGCACCGCCCGGGTGCGCACCGCCTGCAGGCGGGCGACGGCCTCAGCCGGCGTGGCGGCGTGGCCGTAGCGCAGCAGCCAGGCGGCCACGGCCATGGCGCTGCGCGAATAGCCCAGCGCGCAGCACACCAGCACGGCCTGGCCGGGCGCTTGGCGGCGCGCCGCTTCAATGGCGTCGGCCGCTTGCAGGCATTGCCCGACCGTGGGGCTCAGCAAGTCCAGCCAGGGCAGGGCCGTGTAATGCGCCAGCTGGCGGTGCACGGCGCGCGGGCAGGGCAGCTCGGCGCACAGGTCGATCAGCGCGGCGCATTGCGGCGGCAGCTCGGGCCCGGGCCGCGCGGGCATGCGGCCCAGCCACAGGCCTGGGGCGATGGCGTCCGGCTGCGGCTGGCGTCGCGTCCACCAGCGGCGGTTCAGCCAGGCCGCCAGCGTGTACGGGGCCAGCAGCCAGCGGCTGGCCGTGCTGTGGCGGCCATCGGGGCGCTTCTGAAAGCCTGCGCTGCCCCGCCAGGCGTAATGGCTGGCCACCAGCAGCAGCGCCGTGGCCGGCCACAGCAGCCACAGGGCGGCGGGCTGGCCCAAATGGGTCAGCAGTGCGGCCAGCGCCGCGCAGGCCAGCGCCCCGCCCAGGTAGCGCCGCGCCAGCCGGCGTCGGGCAGCTTCGCCAGGCGCCGGGCCGGCGGCGGTGTGCGCCAGCGGCGGCATGGGCCAGAGCCAGGCTGCCAGCAGGCCCAGCAGGGCGCCGGTGGGCAGGTCGATGAAGTGGTGCTGCCAGGTAGTCAGCACCGACAGGCCGATCAGCGCGAACCAGCCGTGCAGCAGCCAGCGGGCCCAGCGTGCCTGCAGGTGCCGCCCGTACAGCAGCCAGAGCACCACCAGCAGCGCGATGTGCAGCGAGGGCGCTTGATTGAAGGGTTTGTCAAAGCCCATCAGCGCATCGAACAGCAGGCCGAAGACGCCGTCGATGGCCGGGCGCTGCCAGGCAAAGCGCAGCGGCCACAGCACAAAGCAGGCGATGGCCACGGCCTGCACCGTCAGCAGCCGCCGCCAGTGCGTGAGCAGCTCCTGGCGCGAGCGGCAGACGAACAGTGACAGCGCGTAGAGCAGGTTGATGGACCAGTAGGGCACGATGGTCCAGGGCCACAGCGGGATGTGGCGCTCCCAATCGAACACCACGCTGCCCACGCCCTGGCTGCCCCAGTGGCCCAGGGCGCGCTGCTCGGCCGCGTAGTTGGCCAGGCCGTAGCTGGTATAGAACAGCACGGCCAGCACCAGCAGGCGCCACAGCGCCTGCCGCCACAGGCCGGGCGGGCGCGGCGGCAGGCCGGCGGCGTTGGAGGTGGTGGCGTGGCCCATGGCGCGTTCTCGGCAACAGGCTTTCAGCCCAGGCGCTGCGCCAGCGAGACGCTGAAGATGCCCCAGCGGTCGATGCGCTGGGTCAGCTTGCGAAAGCCGGCGGCGGCCACCAGCTCGTCCATCTCGGCCTGGCTGCGCAGGCGCATCACCCAGGGCTGGCCGCCGCGGTGGCTGCTCAGGGCCCGGGCGATGAGCTCCTGCTGCGGGTGCCAGGGCTGGCCGGTGTAGATCAGGTAGCCGCCTGGGGGCACGGCCTGGGCCAGCCCGGCCAGCGAGCGCGCCACCAGCGCGTTGTCGTCAAACAGCTCGTACAGGCCGGAGACCACGGCCAGCGTGGGGCGCGGCTGCAGCTGGGCCAGGTCCTGCTCGTCAAAGGCGTCGCCCTTGGCAAAGCGCGCCACGTCCGCCAGGCCCTTGGCGGCGATCAGGGCTTGGCCGTCGCGCACGTTGATGTCGCTGTAGTCGCGCAGCAGCAGCTGCTCGGGCAGCGGGATCGCTGCCGGGCGCTGGGCAATGGCTTCGAGCATGTAGCGGCCGTGGCCTGCGGCAATGTCCACCATGCGCAGCGGCTGGCCGGCCTCGTGCAGGCGCTGCATGGCCAGGTGCAGCAATTCTTCGAGGTGGCGCTTGCGCTGGCGGATGCCGCGCCAGCCGATGGAGTTCAGGTAGTTGCGGTCCATGAGGCGGCCCAGCGCGCTGGGGCTGTCGGCCTGGTTGCGGTACACGTAGTCCAGCGTGCTGCCGGAGTCGAAGCCGGTCTCGAAACCCAGCTTCAGGCCGTTGGAGAAGCGGCTGCCCCAGCGCAGCGCGGCGCGCTGCAGTTGCCAGTAACGCTGCGCCAGCGAGCCTGGCGGCAGCGGCGCGGCCAGCGCCTGGGCCTGGGCGCAGCCGGGGCCGGCGCGATCGGCCTGGCGCAGGCTGGGCGGCGCGGGCGCGTCCCAGGCGGCGAGGATGAAGCGCCGCGCTTGGGCCACGGCGTGGGCGCGATCGCGCTCGCCCAGGGTGTCGTGGTAGAAGCCCGGCAGCACGATGTGCTCTTTGAGGCTGGCGCCCAGGCGCTCGAAAAAGCGTTGCTGCGGGCCGGTGCGCACCACGAAGTCGCTGCCCGAGACCAGCAGCTGCGTGGGCGTGCGGATGGCCTGGGCGTCGGCGACGATGCGCTCGGCCGTGTCGTACAAATCCAGCAGCACGTTCACGGCAATGGGCCGGGTGATCAGCGCATCGCTGGCGTAGCTGGCCGCGCGCTCGCGGTCGTGCGTCAGAAAGCGCGGCTTGACGTAGCTGTTGACGAAGAATTTGCCGCGCAGCCTGTGCAGCAGCTTCAGAGCGGCGCGCGCAAAGGGCACGTACAGCTTGATGTCGAAGGCCGGCGCGGCCAGCACCTGGGCGCGGATCGGCGGCGCGTAGTCGTGCACCCAGGTGGCGGCCAGCACCGCGCCCACGCTTTGCGCCACCAGGGCCATGTCCTGCGGGGCCACGCCGTGCTGCTGCTGCAGGTGTTGGGCAAAGCTTTGCAGGTCGCGCACATTGGTGGCAAAGCCCGGGCTGTCGCCGCGCTCGCCGTCCGACAGGCCGTGGCCGCGTGCGTCCCAGGCGAAGAACTGAAACTGCGGCAGCGCCAGCTCCTCGACCAGGTGCGCCATGCGCCCGGAATGCTCGTGGCCGCGGTGCAGCAGCACGATGGTGGGCGTGGGCGTTGTGGCCTGGACGCCATAGGCCGCATCGGCCTGCGCCGATGGCGCTGCTGGCTGCACGGCCGGCCAGTGCCGGTAAAACAGCGACAGCCCGTCGTGCGAGCTGAAGCGGTGCTCTTGCACGGGCCGCGCCGCCGGGTCGCTGTTGTCGTGGGCGTGGGCGCTGGGCAGGTCGGGCTGTGGCTGTTGTGGCGACTGCGGTGGCTGGTGTGGCATGGCGTTGGCCCTCGTCGATGCTTGGGTTGATTGGCAGGAAGGCGGCGCCGGGCATGGTGCCCAGGGCGCTGCCCGTGCGTCAATGGGGGATTTATCGCAGAGTGAGCCCGGAGCAGGGCAGCCAGGGCCTGGGAGTATCGCGCCATGCTACCGCCGGATGCGGCAAGCCGCCCTGGGAGAGGCTTGCTCAGACCGATTCAGGCGCGGCCAGCAGGGCGTCCAGCTCGGCCAGCGCCGCAGCTGGCAGCGGCAGGTGCAGCAGCCCGCCATCGGCATGGTCGGCGCCGCGCAGAAACCAGTACAGCAGGCCGCCCAAATGCTGGCGGCTGTCGTAGCCTGGCAGGCGCTGGCGCAGCAGCCGGTGCAGCGCATGGCCGTAGAGCAGGGCCTGCACGTCGTAGCGGTGCGCCAGCATGGCCTCGCGCAGCGCCGCGGCGTGGTAGCTGGCCGGGCCGGGCCCGAGCCGGTTGCTCTTGTAGTCCAGCACCCAGAATCGCTGGCGGTGCTCCAGCACCAGGTCGGCCGCGCCCATCAGCATGCCGTGCCATTGGCGCGGCTGCAGCGCGGGGCGCTCCAGCCCGGGCCAGAGGTGGGCGCGGCAAATGGCGTCGATGGCCTGGGCGCTGGCCAGTTGCGGCTGCTGCGCCACGGGCAGCCAGAACTCCATTTCCGGCAGGCTGCGCTCCAGCTCGCACAGGCGCGGCGCGGCCGCGGCCTGCAGCGGCAGCGGCGTGGCCAGCAGGCGGTTGAGCCATTGCTGCAGCGCGGGCCAGTGTTGCTGCATGCCCGCTAGCGTGGCCTGGCGCTGCAGGCGTGCGGCCTGGGCCGGGCCCAGCTGGGCGGCAAAGCCCTCGGCCTGCAGCCACTCCAGCGCCTGGTGCATCCAGTTGCCCAGTTGGGCGCTGCCGCGCAGCGCGTGCCAGGCGGGGGCGGCGCGCTGGGCTGGCGGCACGGGCGGCTCGGTTGGCGCAGCCCAGGCGGCGCCAGCCGGCATGCTGGGCCATTCGTCCTGGGCGCCCAGGATGGCCGGCGGCGCCAGCAGAGTCAGGGTGTCTGCCGGGGCGTGCGGCGCAGGTTGTGGTGCGGCTTCCATCCTGGCCTCTGCCTCTGCCTGTGCGGCGGCAGGCCCTGGCGGTTGCAGCTCGCGCGCCAGCGCGCTGAAGCTGGCAATGGCGAAATGCTGGTCGGTGTGGCCAGGGTAGGCCTGTGGCTGGCGCCAGTGCCGCTGGGGCTGCTCGGGCTGGTAGCGCGTGCTGGCCGCGTGCGCGGCGGCGGCCTGTACCTGGATGGCCGCGCAGGGCGCGGCCCAGGCGCGCAGCTGCGGCAGCCACTGCGCGTCGTCCAGCGCGCTGTCGCCATGCACCAGATAGCCCAGGGCGCTGCGGTGCAAGGCGTTGACCTTGGCGCGCGCGCCGGGGTAGATGGGCACGCCCAGCCACAGCGCGTGGCGCGCCCGCGTCAGCGCCACGTACAGCAGGCGCAGCGCCTCGCGGCGCTCTTCTTCGCCCGCGTCCTGCCCGGCGTGGCGGGGCGTGGCGGGCGTGCGGGCGTTGGATGCGCTGGGCGCGCGCTCGCCGTGCGAGGCAAAGGGCAGCATGACCACCGGGTACTCCAGCCCCTTGCTTTTGTGGATGGTGACGATCTGGATCAGCTGGGCATCGCTTTCGAGCCGCACGATTTGCTCTTCGGCCTGCATGGCGCCGTCCGCGCCTTGCTGCGCCTGCTGGATTTGCTGGCTGAAGTAGCGGATGAGTTGGTGCTCGGCCTCGCAACTGGCGCTGGCTTGTTGCAGCAGCTCAGCCAGGTGCAACACGTTGGTGAGGGTGCGCTCGCCGTGGCCGCCTTCGGCGGCCAGCCATTGGCGCGCCAGGCCCAGCTGGTGGATGCTGTGGCGCAGCATGGGCAGCACGCCCTGGCGGCGCCAGATGCGCTGCAGCTGTTGCAGCAATTGCAGTTGCGCGTCCAGCAGCGCCTCTTGCTCGGCCCCGGCCAGCAGGCTGGGCAGGGGCCAGCCCAGCAGGGCCGTGGCAAAGGCGGCGCGCGCGCGGGCCACGTCGCCGGGCTGGGCCACGGCCTGCAGCCACAGCAGCAGGTCGCGCGCTTGGGCGCTGGCATAGACCGATTCGCGGCCGGAGAGGTACACCGCATGCAGTTGGCGCTGGCGCAGGGCGCGCTGCAGCAGCGCCGCGTCCTTCTGGCTGTGCACCAGGATGGCGATGTCGCCGGGCTGCAGGCGGCGCACGGCGCGGGCGCGGCCGCCCGCGTCGGCCTCGTACAGCGTCAGCCGCTCGCGCTGCAGCCAGGTGACGATTTGCTCGGCGCACAACTGGGCGAAGTGCTCCCAGGCCTCGTCCTTGGGCAGGGCCTGCTCGGGCGCGCACAGCGTCATCGCGGCGAGCGCCTGCGCGCCGGCGGCCTGCTGCGGCCCCAGCCATTGGCCCAGGCCTTGGGCCCGCACGGGCTCGAACGGCAGCGGGCTGGGCTGGCCCTCGTGGTCGCGAAAGCGAAATGCGCCCGGCCCAGGGCGTAGCTCGGCTTGGCTGAAGACGTGGTTGACGGCCTGCACCAGCGCCTGGCTGGAGCGGAAGTTGGTGTCCAGCGCATCGTGGCGGCCCTGGGTCTGGCGCTTGGCCGCCAGGTAGCTGTGGATGTCGGCGCCGCGAAAGCCGTAGATGGATTGTTTGGGGTCGCCGATCAGCAGCAGGGCGTGCTCGGCCAGGTCGCGCTCGGGCTGGTAGAGGGCGTTGAAGATTTGGTACTGGCCGGGCGAGGTGTCCTGAAACTCGTCGATCATGGCCGCCGGGTACTGCGCCAGCAGCTGCGCGCGCAGCGCCGCGCCATGTGCGCCGGCCAGGGCCTGCTGCACGCGCAGCAGCAGGTCGTCGAAGTCCATCACGCCCTGCTGGGCCTTGAGCTGCTGCCAGCGTTGGCGCGTGGCCGCCAGTGCGAAAGCCTGCGCGGCTTGGCCCAGGTCGGGCAGTTGATCCAGGCGTTGCAGCAGGGCCTGCAATTGCGCGATTTCCTCGGGCAGCTCTTGCGGCGTCAGCGGCGCGGCCTGCGGGTGGCGCACTTGCTGCAAGCCCTCCAAGCTCAGGCGCTGGCGGGCGGTGTCGCTCAGGCCGGCGATCTGTGGCGCTGGTGGCTGCTGCCGCGCCCATTGGCGCAGCGCCTCCAGCCAGGGCTGGTAAAAGCGCGCCTGCAGTTTGCGGCCATCCCAGAGGCTTTTGTGGGGGCTGCCCGCAGCGATTTGCGCATCCAGCCAGCCTTGCAGCCGATCGGCTTTTTCGTCCCAGCCAGCGGCGCACTGCGTCAGCAGCGCCTGTTGCTCTTGCAGGGCCTGCGCCAGCCAATCGCCTAGGGCCTGGCCGGCCAGTGCGGCGTCGGCGGCGGCGTGCTCTGGAAAAGGAGCTTTTTGCAGCCGGCGGCTTTGTGCCAGCCAATGCTGGGCGTTAGGCCAGAGGGCCTGCGCGCGCTGCAGCACCTCGCCGTGCAGCGGATAGACGTGGTTGCGCCAAAAGTCCAGCGCCGCCATGAGCCACAGCTGGGCGCTGTCGCTGCCCAGCTGGGCTTGGCCGAGCTGGCCGGTGAGCGCGGCGTGGTCTTGCAGGACTTTGTGGCACCAGGCGTCGATGGTGTGGATGGCCGCCTCGTCCATGCCTTGGGCGGCCAGCTCCAGCCGCCAGGCGGCCAGCTCGCGCGTCGGGCCGGGCGGGTAGTGCGCGCGCAGTGCGTGCAGCAGCGCGTCGGCCTGGTCGATCTGGCCGCGAAAAAAGCGCGTGGCCTCGTGCAGGCGTTCGCGGATGCGGGCGCTGAGCTCTTGGGTGGCGGCGCGGGTGAAGGTCAGCACCAGAATGTGCGGCGGCGTCAGCGGGCCAAAGGGCGGCGCAGCCACCGGGTCATGGGCCGCGCCGCCGTGGCCCAGCACCAGCCGCAGATACAGCGCGGCAATCGTCCAGGTCTTGCCTGTGCCGGCGCTGGCTTCGATCAGGCGACTGCCCTGCAGCGGCAGGCGCAGGGCCAGCGGCGGCGCGGCTGCATCGGCGCGGGCCGTCATGCCGCAGCGGCGGCGCGCGCAGCGGCCTGGCGGGGGCGGTGCATCAGCAGCTCTCGCGCACGATGGCCTGGGCGCGCTGGCGCTGCGCCTCGCGCGTGGCGTCGTCCATGTAGCCGGCGTTGCCCTTGGCGTCGGTGGTCATGACGCGGCG
>JAUMYI010000030.1:13060-19008 GCA_030528705.1 Comamonadaceae bacterium
TCGAACCCAACCAAGCCGCAGCCGCCGCGCCGCTGGTGCAGATTCGCAATCTGCATTTCGGCTATGGCGAGAGGCCGATCTTGCGCGATGTGAGCCTGCAGGTGCCGCGCGGCAAGGTCACGGCCATCATGGGGGCCTCGGGCGGTGGCAAGACCACGCTGCTGCGGCTCATCAGTGGCCAGCACCTGCCGCCTGCGGGCTGCGTGTTCTTCGATGGCGTGGACGTGGGCGCGCAAACGCACCAGGGCCTGTATGCGCTGCGCCGGCGCATGGGCATGCTGTTTCAGTTCGGCGCGCTGTTCACCGACATGACGGTGTTCGAGAACGTGGCCTTTCCGCTGCGCGAGCACTCGAGCCTGCCCGAGGCCGTGCTGCGCGACGTGGTGCTGATGAAGCTCAATGCCGTGGGCTTGCGCGGCGCGCGCCACCTGTACCCGAGCGAGATCTCCGGCGGCATGGCGCGGCGCGTGGCGCTGGCGCGGGCCATTGCGCTGGATCCGGAGCTGATCATGTACGACGAGCCCTTTGCCGGCCTGGACCCGATTGCGCTGGGCACGACGGCGCGCCTGATCCGCCGTCTCAACGATGCGTTGGGCACGACCAGCATTTTGGTTTCGCACGATCTGGACGAGACCTTCGCCATTGCCGATCACGTGGTGATCCTGGCCAATGGCGCCATTGCCGAGCAGGGCGCGCCGGCGCAAATCCGCCAAAGCAGCGATCCGCTGGTGCAGCAGTTCGTGCAGGGCGCGTTCGATGGGCCGGTGCAATTTCACTACCCCGGCCCAGGGCTGCAAGAGGATTTTGGCCTGCCGCAGTCGCGCGGGCACGCAGCAGGAGTGCGGCCATGAAGCAGCGTTGGTGGCACCCGGCCGAGCTGGGCGCGCGCACGCGCCAGCTAATGGCCAACTGGGGTTATGCGGCGCGCCTGTTCGTGCGCCTGTGGCTGCCGGGCCTGTTGTCGCTGCGGCGCTTTTCGCTGGTGCGCGACCAGGTGTTTTTCCTGGGCAACCGCTCGCTGACCATCATCGCCGTCTCGGGCCTGTTCGTTGGCAGCGTGCTCAGCCTGCAGCTGTACTACATCCTGCAGAGCTTTGGCTCGGCCCAGACCTTGGGCATGGTGGTGGCGCTGGCGCTGATCCGCGAGTTGGGCCCGGTGGTCACGGCGTTGTTGTTTGCCGGGCGCGCTGGCACTTCACTGACGGCGGAGATCGGCCTGATGCGCGCGGGCGAGCAGCTCAGCGCCATGGAGATGATGGCCGTCGATCCCGTGCAGCGCATTCTGGTGCCGCGCTTTTGGGCCGGGGTCATCGTCATGCCGCTGCTGGTGGCCATCTTCAATGCGGTGGGGATTTTGGGCAGCTGGCTGATTGGCGTGGTGATGCTGGGCGTGGACGCGGGCGCGTTCTGGGGGCAGATGCAAAGCAATGTCGGCGTCTTCACCGACCTGCGCCAGGGCCTGGTCAAAAGCGTGGTGTTCGGCATCGCCGTGACCTTCGTGGCCCTGCTGCAAGGCTACGTCGCGCGGCCCACGCCCGAGGGCGTCTCGCACGCCACCACGCGCACCGTGGTGCTGGCTTCGGTGGGCGCGGTGCTGGCACTGAACTTCTTGCTCACGGCCGTGATGTTCACGCCCGCCGACTGAGCCCAGGCTGCCGCGCGCCGCGCGGCAGGCACATCGAGAGGAAAGCACAACAGCTATGCAGAAATCGAAAGTGGATGTTTGGGTCGGCCTGTTCGTCATGGCCGGCTTTGCGGCGCTGGTGTTCCTGGCGCTGCAGGCGGCCAATTTGCTGAGCATCAACTGGCACAGCCGCAGCTACCAGGTGCAGGCGCACTTTGACAACGTCGGCGGGCTCAAGCCGCGCGCGGCCGTGCGCAGCAGCGGCGTGGTCGTGGGCCGGGTGCTGTCCATCGGCTACGACGACACGCTCTACCGCGCCAAGGTGGTATTGGAATTGGACGAAAGTTACAAATTCTCGCGCGACAGCGCACTCAAAATCCTCACCAGCGGCTTGCTGGGCGATCAGTACATCGGCATCGAGCCCGGCTACGAGGACGAATACCTGCGCCAGGGCGACACCATCGCCGCCACCCAGTCGGCCATCGTGCTGGAGAACCTGATCTCGGCCTTCATGTTCAGCAAGGCGGCCGAGCCCGCTGGCGGCAGCGGCCAGGCCGCCAGCCCAGCGCCCAGCGCCGGCCCAGCTGCTAGCCAGTGATGCCCAGACCTGCCCAAACCCGATGAGGGGCCCCTGACCCATGCCATACCCACCACTTCGCGCTCGAACCCCGCTGACCCTGGCCTTGGCCGCCGCGCTGCTGGTCGCTTGCGCCACGACCGGGTCGCATGGCGCAGGGCAGGATCCGCGCGACCCCTTCGAGGGCTTCAACCGCCGCATGTACCAGTTCAACGAAGGGCTGGATCGCGCCGTGCTGCGCCCCGTGGCCACCGGCTATCAGAAGATCGTGCCCGGCCCGGCGCGCACCGGCGTGGGCAATTTCTTCGGCAACCTCGGCGATGCCTGGTCCTTCGTCAACAACGGCCTGCAGCTCAAGGGCGAGGCGGCCATGAGCAGCTTCTTTCGCGTGGCTGTCAACAGCACCTTTGGCCTGGGCGGCCTGCTGGACGTGGCCTCGGAGATGCGCTTGCAGCGCCACAAGAGCGACTTTGGCCTGACGCTGGGCCACTGGGGCGTGCCCACCGGGCCCTACGTCGTGCTGCCGCTGCTGGGCGCATCGTCGCTGCGCGATGCGGCGGCGCTGCCGGTGGACCTCTACGGCCATCCGCTCGGCCAGCTCAAGCCGGCTGCGCACCGCTACGGGCTGCGCGCGCTGGACATCGTGGACACGCGTGCGCGACTGCTGCGCGCCAGCGACACGCTGGGCGATGCCGCGCTGGACCCTTACCTGATGGTGCGCGACTTTTACTTCAGCCGCCGTGGCCAGGCTGCAGGCGGCGATGGTCGCATCGACGACGAGGCCAGCGGCGGCTATATCCCGGAAGAAGACTACAGCGACACCTCCGCCCCTGCCGCGCAGTGAGCGGGCAGGCCAAAGCCGGGCGCGCCTGCGCGCGTTTGCGTTTGAAACCGAGAAAGGAATGACCCCATGCTGATGCAATCCATTCATCGCCGTCTGGGCGCTGCTCTGCTGGGCGCCGCGGCCCTGCTGGCGACTGCGCCGGCAGCCGTGCAGGCGCAGGACTTGGCCCCCAACGCCATGATCGAAAAAGTCACCCAGGACGTGCTGGGCGAAATCCGCAGCAACCGCGGCGTGCAGGCCGGCAACATTGCCGCAGCCACCGAAGCCGTGGACCGCGTGGTGATGCCGCACATCAACTTCCCGCGCATGACCGCCGCTGCCGTCGGCCCGGCCTGGCGCAGCGCCACGCCCGAGCAGCGCCAGCAAGTCATTGACGAATTCAAGGCCATGCTGATCCGCACCTATGCCGGCTCGCTCGATCAGGTCGGCGATCTGCAGGTGGTCGTGCTGCCCATGCGCGCCCAGGCCGATGCCAACGACGTGCTGGTGCGCTCCGAAGTGCGCGGTGGCGAGCAGCCCATCCAGCTCGACTACCGCTTGCAGAAAACCCCCGGCCAGGGCATGGGCTGGAAGGTCTACAACGTCAACGTCATGGGCGCGTGGATCGTCGATTCCTACCGCAGCCAGTTTCAGAAGGAAATCAGCGCCGGCGGCATCGACGGCCTGATACAGTCGCTGCGCAACCACAACCGCAAACCCTCTTGATCCTGCCCCGACCATGACTGCGCAGCCCGTCGCCCAGCCCGCCATCGTGCCACTGCCCGCCCGCCTGACCCGCGATGAGGTGACGCAGTGGGTGCGCAGCATCCAGCCGCAGTTGCAGGCAGCGCGCAGCGCCGGCCATGCCGTGCTGCTCGATGCATCGGCGCTGCGGCAGTTCGACTCCTCAGCCCTGGCCGCGCTGCTGGCGCTGCGCCGCGAAATCCTCGCCCAGGGCATGCAATTTGCTGGCGTGGCCGGCATGTCGGCCACCCTGCAATCGCTGGCCGATGTCTATGGCATCGAAGAGCTGCTGCCCCCGACCGCGCCCGATGCGGCCAGCAGTGCAGGATCTTGAATGCCCTGCACGACTCAAGCAACCGGCCACTGGCCGGTTTTTTTGCGCCTCCTGAACAGGTTGGGCCGCTATTCAAGCCACGCCCGGAGGGGACTCGTCAGAAAAAACGGGCGCGAGGGGCGTGTGCGCTGAGTGCAGACCTTCCTGAAAGATCATCATGCCGGGGGGCGGCGCACGTGCGCATCGCCCCACGCCTTCAGGGCATGGATGACGGGCGCCAGCGTTTGGCCGTACTCGGTGAGCCGGTATTCGACCCGGGGCGGCACCTCGGCGTACACCGTGCGCGCCACCAGGCCGTCGCGCTCCAGCTCGCGCAGCTGGTTGGTCAGCATGCGCTGGGTGATGTGTGGCAGCAGGCGGCGCAGTTCGTTGAAACGCAGCACCTGCTGCGTGAGCAGGCGGTAGAGGATCACGCCTTTCCATTTGCCGCCAATCAGGGCCAGTGTGGCCTCGACCGTGCAGCCGGTGGCGCAGGTGAAGGTGTCGTGCGGGGTGCGGGCCATGATGGTTCCTTTTTCGACACTATAGGCGGTTTATGTGCGTTCTTTTCTTTTTGTCAGGTAGCGCCAAGAATCGCTGGCATGTTTTTGCCTGAACGGACTGAAAGGACATTGCCATGACGATGAAAGCCATCGGCTTCAGCCAGCCGCTGCCCGCCGCCGACCCGCGCGCGCTGGAAGACATTGAACTGCCCATGCCCGTGTGCGGCGCGCACGACTTGCTGGTGCAGGTGCAGGCCATTGCCGTCAACCCGGCCGACGCCAAGGTGCGCGCCTCGGCCCGACCCGCGCCCGGCACGTGGCGCGTGCCCGGCTGGGACGCGGTGGGCCGCGTGCACAGCGTGGGCGCGCGCGTGGACGGCTTTGCGCTAGGCGACAGGGTGTTCTACGCGGGCAGCATCGACCGGCAGGGCGCCTACGTCCAGTGGCAGACCGTGGACGCACGCATCGCCGCCCATGCCCCCGCGAGCTGGTCCGACGAAGACGCGGCCGCCCTGCCGCTGACCGCCCTGACCGCCTGGGAAGCCCTGTTCGACCGCCTGCGCGTTGACGTGCCCGTGCCTGGCGCGGCCCCGGCCATCGTCGTCATTGGCGGCGCGGGCGGCGTGGGCTCCATCACGCTGCAACTGGTGCGGGCGCTGACCCCGCTGACGGCCATTGCCACGGCCTCGCGCCCGCAAAGCGCGGACTGGGCGCGGCAGATGGGGGCGCAGCACGTGCTGGACCACAGCCAGCCACTGGCACCGCAGTTGCAGGCGCTGGGCCTGGGCGCGCCGGCCTTTGTGCTGGGCACGGCGCAGACCGAACGCTACCTGCCCGACATCGCGGAATTCCTGGCCCCGCAAGGGCACATGGCCTTGATTGACGACCCGAAAGTGCTGGACATCGTGCCGCTCAAGCGCAAGAGCCTGTCCGTGCACTGGGAATTCATGTTCACCCGCCCCTTGCTGGGCACGGCCGACATGGCGCGCCAGCACGACATCCTGCGGCAGGTGGCCAGCCTGGCCGAGCAGGGCCGCCTCGTCCCCACCCGCACGCGCACCCTGGGCAAGATCGATGCCGCCAACCTGCGCAAAGCCCACGCCCTGCTGGAGAGCGGGCAAAGCATCGGCAAGCTGGTGCTGGCCGGGTGGTGAAGGCAAAGGGGCTGGGGCGAGAAACCAGCGTTCGTGCCGACCTTGGCGTTGACGCGGTACACTCGGGCCGCCCTTGTCTTGGCGGCGCCCACGGGCCGGGCCAGCGTGCCGCCGGCGCTTTGTAGTCATGCAGCGCCAAAAGGGCGCGCCCTCATGGCGCTCGTGGGCTTGCGCATTGCTGCAGGCCCTTTTCTCAGAGCCTGTTCAAAG
>JAUMYI010000329.1 GCA_030528705.1 Comamonadaceae bacterium
GGCCGGTGAACACGTCCGAATCGGCGCGCTTGCGCACCAGGTTGATGCTGGCCGCAGGCTCGCCCGCGCCCGTCAGCAGGCCGGTGGCGCCGCGCACCACCTCCACCCGGTCGTACAGGGCCAGGGCGCTGCGGGTTTCGCCCGAATCCCAGCCTTCCTCCCACGGCATGGAAATGCCGTCCACCTGGATGTTGCGGATGACGAAGCCGCGCGCGCTGAACTCCTCGCCGCGCCCGTCATACGGCGCGGTATGGACGCCCGGCGTGGCCGCCACGGCATCGCCCAAAGTGCTCATGCCCTGCGCCTCGATGCGCTCGCGCGTGATGACGCTGACCGACTGCGGCGTCTGGCGCGGCGACAGCGCCAGCCCGGTGGCGCTGGACAGGGCGCGGGTGGTGAAGGAGCGCGTGCCCTCGGTGGTGCCGCTCAAGTCCGGCGCGGCGCTGACGGTGACGGCGGGCAGGGTGTGCGCCTCGCCGCGCGTGGCGGCAGCGGTGGCGGCGGTGGCGGTGGGTTGGGCGGGTGTGCCCGATGGGGCGCGGCGCACCACCCAGCCGCCTGCGACGGCTTCGGCCTGCAAGCCGCTGCCGGCCAGCAGTTGCCGCAGCGCCTGGGCGGCGGTGAGTTGCCCGGCCACGGCGGGGGCTGTTTTGCCAGCCATCAGGGCGTGGTCGGCCGAGATGGCCTGCCCGGTCTGCCGCGCCAGCGCGTTCAGGGCCTGGGCCAGATCCTGCGCGGGCAGGGCGATGGCGTGCACGCGCCCGGGCTGCGGCGCGGCGGTGTTTGCCTGGGCTTGCGCGGGCGCAGCCGCAGTCAGCGCCAGCCAGGCGCAGGCCGAGGCCACGGCGGTACAGGCCCAGGCCCGCCGCCTGCGCGGCAGGGCGGCAGGCGAGGGCGCAGCTTGGGGGGCGCATGGAGGGGAGGGTTGAAGGGTGGGTTGAGGGGAGGCTTCGAGGGCGCAGGGCGAAGCGGTGGAAGGCATGCTGTCTTGTCCTTTCAAGCGGTTGGGCCAGTGTGGGCCGGGGTGTGCGGCCAGCGGTACAACCGTGAAGACGAAGCAGCCGTGCGGAACCGGACAGTTTTTTGCAGATTGTTTTGCCGGGCCTTCAATGGCGGCGCCTGCGGCGCAGCGCCCATTCGAAAAGCCGCCGCCGCGCCAGCGCGGGGCAAGCTTTTTGCTGGCATGAAGGGCGCTCAAGGCATCAAGGGCAGGAGCTTGCCAGGGCCGAGCGCAGCAATGGCCCGAGCAGAGCCCCTTTCTGCCCGCCCCGGCGCAAAGCGCCGGGGGACTCAGGCGGCTGGGGCGTTTGCTTTGGGCATGTTCTTTTTTCGAGCAAAAGAAAGCGACTGCGCCGCCGGGTGCACATCCCGGCCTCGGCGCTCACAACTGGCGCGGGCGGCAGCTACCGGGCCGCAAATTTGCCAGCACCATCGCTGCCACAAAAATCGCCCTCAGCCCCCATACAGCGCACGGGTCTCGCCCAAGGTGTTGGCAATGCGCGTCATGTGCTTGGTCACGCGCTCCAGCCAGCGTTGCGCGGTCAACTGCTCCAGCGCGGCGGCGGCGCTGATGCGGTAATTGGCCGCGCCCTCGACCACGGCGCGCCGCGCCGAGCCTTGCTGCTCATTGACCCAGGCGCTGATCTGGCGCAGCTCTTCGGTCACGTCCTCGCGCAGGGCCAGGGCGTCGTCGGCCAGCCACTGGGCGCTGCGCTCGAGCGCCGGGGCCAGGCGTTGGGCCAGCTCGGCCAGCGCGGGGCGCTCGCGCAGGATCTCGGCGTGTTCGATGCTTTCCAGGTCGTCGCGCAGCACGCGGGTCTGGTCCATCAGCAGCAGCAGATGGATTAGGCGCTGCTGGTCGCTGCTCGATTGCGGCACGGGCAGCGTGGCCAGGTAGGAAT
>JAUMYI010000330.1 GCA_030528705.1 Comamonadaceae bacterium
TGCTGGCAGGGCATACTGCGCCACCATGACTTCTGACTCCATGCATTCTTCCGGTCGCGGCGCGCGGCCTTCTAACGGGGGCGATGCCGCTGCCCAGCAGGCCTTGCGCTGGTGGCACACGGCCCGTTTTTTGAGCACGGCCGCGCAGCTCAATCAGCTGCCGCAGACGGGCCTGCCGGAGGTGGCCTTCGTCGGGCGCTCCAATGCGGGCAAGTCCACCTGCATCAATACCTTGACGCAGCAGCGCCAATTGGCCTTTGCCTCCAAGACGCCGGGCCGCACCCAGCACATCAATTTGTTCGTGCTGGGCCCCAAGCAAAGCCCGCAGGCGGTGCTGGCCGATTTGCCAGGCTATGGCTATGCCGCCGTGCCGCAGCAGGACAAGCTGCGCTGGCAGCGCGTCATGGCCAATTACCTGCTCAGCCGCCAGACGCTGCGCGCCGTGGTGTTGCTGTGCGATGCGCGCCTGGGCCTGACGGAGCTGGATGCGGCGCTGCTGGAGATGCTGCGCCCGCGCGTGGAGCAGGGCTTGGATTTTTTGATCTTGCTGACCAAGGCCGACAAGCTCAACCGCGCCGAGCAGCAAAAGGCCTTGCAAATCATGCGGCTCAATGCCGGCGGCGGGCAGGTGCAGCTGTTCTCGGCCTTGAAGAAGCAAGGCGTAGGGGCCACGGCGGCGCTGTTGCAGCAATGGCTACTGGCCGCCGAGGCCGAGCCGCCTGAGCAGGAGCCAGCGCCATCGCTTTGATGAGCTCTGGCCTTGGGGGATCTGTTGGCTGCGCGCCTTGCTCTCGCAATGGCTGGGGCCATGGCCGCGGCTGTTCTTCCTTTATCCTTGTGGCCTCTTTAGCTTCTTTTTTGATGGCGGCGTATATGTTGTTTGCTTCTCCTTTGGTCGTCGGTGGCGCCATTGCACGGCGCCGGTGCCGCGCCGCGTGCTTGGGCACTTTGTGCCTGGGGGCGGCGGCGCTGGCGCATGCCCAGCAGCAACCGGCCCCGGCTGGCGCGCCCGCATGGCAGGATGGGCGTGGCATTGCCTGGCTCGATGGCGCGCGCGATTACACCTACCGCGCCTCGCACTGGCTGGCGCACACCGTCGATGGCTGGTTTGGTGATGAGCCGTTCGAGAACAGCGGCAAGGTCTCGGGCTACGTGCGCATCAATACGCTGTGGGAGCAGCATGCGGGCACGCAGGCCAACGTGCGCTTTCGGTTGCGCGCCGAGCTGCCCAATCTGGAGCGGCGCGCCTACGCCTTCTTCGGCCAGGACAACCGCGAGGAGGTGATCAGCGACGTGCCAGCGGGCTTTACGCGCGAGGAGCTGTTGCTGCGAGAGAGCCGCCGCGAGGACCAGTCGTTCTTTGCTGGCCTGGGTGTCGATTTCATGGACGACGTGGATTTCCGCATCGGCTTTCGCGGCGGCTTGAACCCCTATGCGCAGGTGCGCTACAAGACGCAGTGGGCCTTGTCGCCACGCGATGTGGTGTATTTCCGCGAAAGCCTGTACTGGTCTTCCGAGGACAGCCTGGGCTCGACCACCGTGCTCGATTACGAGCACGCCCTGAGCCCGAGCTTGCTGGCGCGCTGGAGCAATGTGGGCAAGATCACGCGCCGCAGCGATGGCTTCGAGTGGCAGAGCTCCGTGGGCCTGATCAAGGAGTTGCCGGGCATTCGCACCGCCAGCGTCGAGGCCTTGCTGCAAGGGCGCACCAGCTCGGTCAAGCTCGCGAACTACGGCGTCAGGACGTCGTGGCGTCAGCCTATCTACAAGGACTGGCTGTTTGGCAAGCTGACGCTGGGGCACTTCTGGCCCAAGGAGGCAAAGCGTGCGCGCGAGCGTTCCTGGGCGATAGGCGCCAGTGTGGAAATGCACTTTTGATGCGCACTT
>JAUMYI010000331.1 GCA_030528705.1 Comamonadaceae bacterium
CACCCGCGCCCCCACCTGCTCGCCCTGGCGATCAGGCAGCCGGGTGCAGCGTTTGACCCCCCTTCCTGTTTCATTCCCCCACCCCCAAGCCAAGCCCATGCGCAAAACGCTCGATGCCCTCTACGCCGCCAGCCTGTGGCTGGCCGGCCTGTCCATGATCGGCGTGCTGCTCATGGTGTTGCTGAGCATCGCCAGCCGCCTGCTGGGCTTTTCCGCCGCCGGCAGCGATGCCTATGCCGGCTATGCCATGGCCGGCGCCGGCTTTCTGGCCCTGGCCGGCACGCTCAAAAGCGGCGAGCACATCCGCGTCACACTGGTGCTGGGCATGCTGCGCGGCCGCGCGCGCCGCGCGCTGGAAATCGCCGCGCTGGCCATCGCCAGCCTGCTCTCGGCCTTTCTGGCCTACTACTCCGCGCGGCTGGTGTGGCAGTCCTACCAGTTCAACGACATCTCCACCGCCAGCGACGCCACGCCGATGTGGATCCCGCAGCTGCTCATGGCCACGGGCACGCTGGTGCTGAGCATCGCCTTCATCGACGAGCTGCTGCTGGCGCTGCGCGGCCAAAGCCGCCTGGCCAGCCTGCAGCAGGAGGAGCGCCACCATGAGTGAAATCGCCGCCAGCATCACCTTGTTGACCGTGCTGTTCGCGCTGCTGGCCGGCGGCGTCTGGGTCGGGCTCACGCTCGCCGGCGTGGCCTGGTTCGGCATGCAGGTGCTCAGCGGCCGCCCCGCCGGCGACGCCATGGCGCTGACCATCTGGGGCTCATCGAGCAGCTGGACGCTCACCGCCTTGCCGCTGTTCGTCTGGATGGGCGAAATCCTCTACCGCACCAACCTCTCGGAAAACATGTTCCGCGGCCTGGCCCCCTGGGTCGAGCGCCTGCCCGGGCGGCTGCTGCACACCAACGTCATCGGCTGCACCATCTTCGCCTCGGTCTCGGGCTCCTCGGCCGCCACCTGCGCCACCGTCGGCAAGATGAACATCCCCGAGCTGCGCCGCCGCGGCTACCCGGACATGCAAATCATCGGCTCGCTGGGCGGGCCGGCCACGCTCGGCCTGCTCATCCCGCCCTCGATCATCCTCATCGTCTACGGCGTGGCCGCCGACGTCTCCATCGCCCGGCTGTTCATGGCCGGCGTGCTGCCCGGCCTGCTGCTGGCGGCGCTGTTCTCCGGCTGGATCATGCTCTGGGCGCTGCGCCACCCGGGGCGCGTGCCGCGCGCCGACGCGCCCAGCAGCCTGGCGCACAAGCTGCGCCAATCGCGCCACCTCATCCCCGTGGTGCTGCTCATCCTCAGCGTCATCGCCAGCATCTACAGCGGCATCGCCACCGCCACCGAAGCCGCCGCCGTGGGCGTGCTCGGCGCGCTCATCCTCTCGGCCCTGCAAGGCGCGCTGAACTGGCGCACCTTCCGCGACGCCCTGCTGGGCGCCACGCGGCTGTACTGCATGATCGCGCTGATCCTGGCCGGCGCCTCCTTCATGACCCTGGCCATGGGCTACATCGGCCTGCCGCGCCAGCTGGCCGAGTACGTCGGCGGCCTGGGCCTGTCGCCGGGCATGCTGATCCTCGTGCTGGGCCTGTTCTACATCCTCATCGGCTGCTTTTTGGACGGCATCTCCACCATCGTGCTCACCATGGCCGTGGTGCTGCCCATCATCCAGGCCGCCGGCATCGACCCGCTGTGGTTCGGCATCTTCCTGGTCATCACCGTCGAAACCGCCCAGATCACCCCGCCCGTGGGCTTCAACCTGTTCGTGCTGCAGGGCATGACCGGCAAGCAAATCACCACCATCGGCAAGGCCTGCGCGCCCTACTTCCTGCTGATGGTGCTGGCCCTGGCCATCCTCTGGTTCTTCCCGGCCATCGTCACCTGGCTGCCG
>JAUMYI010000332.1 GCA_030528705.1 Comamonadaceae bacterium
TCGATCTGGGCGTGCACCAGGACGGGCTGGTGCACGTGAGCCAACTGGCCAACAAATTCGTCGCCGACGCGCGCGAAATCGTCAAGACCGGCCAAGTCGTTAAAGTGAAAGTGCTGGAGGTGGACGTGCCGCGCAAGCGCATCAGCCTGAGCATGCGCCTGGACGCCAGCGCCGCCAGCCACAGCCAAGGTGCGAACGCGCGCGGCGAACGCGGCCGCAGCCCCGCTGGCAACCGCAACGCCGCACGCCAGGCCCAGCCGCAATCGGCCATGCAGTCGGCCTTTGCCAAGTTGCAGGGCTTGAAGAAGTAAGCGCCTGCTCACGATCGCTGCCCGGGGCGGGCAATCGAGCGGGCTTGGGCGCTTTGCCGCCACGCTGCCTGCCCTTGCCCGGCCCCAATCCCAGTTGCGACTGGCGCTCTTGGCCCAGGCGGGCGATTCCCTTGGCACAATGCGCAGCTTGCGCCCGTGGTGGGCGCGGCGCGCTTGGCATGCAAAGCATCCCAAGGGGGCTGAGAACCAGATCAAAGCAAAGGAAAACGCTGCGATGAAATTGGGGATTGAAGGGCGCTGGGCCCTGGTGTGTGGCTCCAGCGCCGGTCTGGGCCTGGGCTGTGCCAAAGCTTTGGTGCAGGAGGGCGTGAACGTGGTCGTCAATGCCCGTGGCGCGGTGCGGCTGGGCAAGGCGGCCGATGAGCTGCGCAAGCTGGCGCGCTGGTATGCGCAGCAGCACAGCGATGCGCATGCGGCGCAGCCGCAGGTGCTGCCGGTGGCCGCGGACGTGACCACGGCGGCCGGCCGCGAGCAGATTTTTGCCCTCGAGGGCGGGCCGGGCATGGATTTCGACATCCTGGTGACCAATGCCGGCGGGCCGCCGCCGGGCGATTTTCGCCAGTGGGAGCAGGCGCAGTGGCTGGCGGCGCTGCAGGCCAATATGCTGACCCCGATCGAGCTGATCAAGGCGGTGCTCGATGGCATGGCCGGGCGCGGCTTTGGCCGCATCGTGAACATCACCTCCAGCGCGGTGAAGGCGCCCATCGAGGTGCTGGGGCTGTCCAACGGCGCGCGCAGCGGGCTGACGGGTTTCGTGGCCGGGCTGGCGCGCACGTCCGTGGCAGCGCAGGGGGTGACGATCAACAACCTGCTGCCGGGCAAGTTCGACACCGAGCGCCTGCGCAGCACCATGCACGCCCAGGCCCAGCGCATGGGCCTGAGCGATGAGGACTTGTGCGCGCAGCAGCGCGCGCTGATCCCGGCCGGGCGCTTTGGCACGGCCGAGGAGTTCGGCGCCATCTGCGCCTTTTTGTGCAGCCAGCAGGCGGCCTATGTGAATGGGCAGAACTGGCTGGTCGATGGGGGCGCCTATCCGGGCACGTTTTGAGCGTTTGTTTTGAGCGTTTGACCAAGAGGAAATGAAGCGACTATGGCAATGACGGTGCAAATCGCCCAGTTCGGTGGGCCCGAGCAAATGAAGCTGGTGGAACTGCCGCTGCCGCCCGTGCAGGCCGGGCAGGTGCATGTGCGGCACAAGGCCATCGGCGTGAACTTCATCGACGTGTACCACCGCACGGGCCTGTACCCCAATGAGCTGCCGCTGGCGCTGGGCATGGAGGCCGCAGGCGAAGTGCTGGCCGTGGGGCCGGGGGTGGAGCATTTGCGCGTGGGCGATCGCGTGGCCTATGCGACCGGGCCCATGGGCAGCTACACGCAAGAGCGCGTCATGCCGGCGCAGAACGTCTGCCGCCTGCCCGATGGCATCTCCTTCGAGACTGGCGCGGCGATGATGCTCAAGGGCCTGACGGCGCAGTATCTGCTGAAAAAATGCCGCCCGATGGAGGGGCTGGAGCCGGGCGACCACGTGCTGTTTCACGCCGCCGCCGG
>JAUMYI010000333.1 GCA_030528705.1 Comamonadaceae bacterium
GCACCGTGGTGCTGGCCGCCGGCCATGCCCATGCCGCGCCGGGCGGGCAGGGCGCCATCGCGGCGGTGGACGTGCGCGGCGCCGCGCCCGGCACGCGCGAGACCGACTTGCTCGCCCCCGGCAACCTGGTGGAGAAAGTCCACGCCATCGTCCTGTGCGGCGGCAGCGCCTTCGGGCTGGACGCCGCCAGCGGCGTGGTGCGCTGGCTGGAAGAGCAGGGCCAGGGCCTGGACACTGGCGTGTGCCGCGTGCCCATCGTGCCTGCGGCCGTGCTGTTCGATCTGCTCATTGGCGATGTGCGCATCCGCCCCGATGCCGCCTGCGGCCATGCGGCCTGCGTGGCCGCCCAGACCCAGGCCAACGCCCGCACGCCGCTGGCGCAGGGCAATGTGGGCGCGGGCAGCGGCGCCATCGTGGGCAAGATGTTTGGTCTGGAGCGCGCCATGCGCGGCGGCATCGGCTCGGCCTCGGTGCGTGTGGGCGGCGTCACCGTGGGCGCGTTGATCGCCTGCAATGCCGTGGGCGACGTGCGCCACCCCGAGCGGGGCGCCATCCTCGCCGGCGCGCGCGCCGCGCCAGGCAGCCCCCAGCCCTGCGACGCGCTGCGCGCCTTGCTGGCCGGGCAGGCGCCATTGCCCGCGCTGGCCGGCAGCAACACCACCATTGGCGTGATCGCCACCGATGCGCCGCTGACCCGCCCCCAGGCCCTGCGCCTGGCCGGCCAGGGGCACGATGGCCTGGCGCGCTGCATCACGCCTGTGCACACGCAGTCCGACGGCGACACCTTGTTCATGCTCTCCACCGGCCTGGCCGCCAGCTCGCCCGGCGCCATGGTGCTGGGCGCCATGGTCGCCGAGGCCGTGGCCCTGGCCACGCTGCGCGCCGTGTTGCACGCGCAGGACTACGCCGATGCGCAGCTGCGCATCCCCGCCGTGGCAGCGGCGCAGCGCCGCGCGCTGCTGGGCGCGTGAAGGGCAAGGGGCGGCACATGCACGCATTGGTGCAACGCGTGGCGCAGGCCCAGGTGCAGGTCGATGGCCGCACCGTCGGCGCCATCGGTCAGGGGCTGCTGGTGCTGGTCTGCGCCGAGCACGGCGACGGCCGGCCCCAGGCGGACAAACTGCTGGACAAGCTGCTGAAGCTGCGCATCTTCAGCGACGCCCAGGGCCGCATGAACCGCAGCGTGCAGGACCTGCAGGGCGGCCTGCTGCTGGTCAGCCAGTTCACGCTGGCGGCCGACTGCAGCGGCGGCAACCGCCCCAGCTTCAGCGCCGCCGCAGCGCCTGAGCTGGCGCGCCAGCTCTACGACTACTTGCTGGCCCAGGCCCGCGCCCGCCACGCCGATGTGGCGCAAGGCATCTTCGCAGCCGACATGCAAATCGCCCTGGTCAACGACGGGCCCGTGACCATCCCCCTGCGCATTGCGCCGGCGGCTGCCGGCGCTGGATAAGGCAAAGGCAGAGCCTGGCGGCTGCCGTGTCGGCATAGGCATGGCATAGAGGCCAATCATCGGGAATCATCAGACTGACGCTCGATGGCGAGAGTCAGCATCCAATACGTCAAAAACGCCCCGCAGCATGGCGGGGCGTCAGTGAGAGCCTGCTTGCAATTTCACAGCCGGCCAAGGCATCGGCCTGGGCGTGCCGCCGCCGTTGCAGTCCGCCCAAGCCGCACTGCGCAGGCGGGCCTTTTTAAGCCTGTTGCTCCAGAAAGCGCTGTGCGTCCAGCGCGGCCATGCAGCCGGTGCCGGCGCTGGTGATGGCCTGGCGATACACGTGGTCCTGCACGTCGCCGGCGGCGAACACGCCGGGCACGCTGGTTTGCGTGGCAAAGCCCTCGTGCCCGC
>JAUMYI010000334.1 GCA_030528705.1 Comamonadaceae bacterium
AAAGCTGCGCCCCGGCTGCAGTGGCGGGCGCGGGGCGCGCCCACCCAGGCGCATCAGTACTGCATGCGCACGGTGTAGTCCAGCACCGTCTTGCCGCCGGCGGGCACCTCCACGTTCCATTGCGCCAGGCCGCCTGCGGCCTTGGTGTGCGGGTGGCTTTCCTTTTGCATGGTCCAGTGGCCGCCGATGGGCTCGACCACCTTGATGGTGGCCGGCACTTCCTTGGCATTGCGCAGCTCAATTTGCACGCGGACTTCGTAGAGCTTGTCGCTGAGCTTGTCCACCGCCAGGCGCTTCCAGGTGCCGTTCAGGTCGAAGGCGCTGCCCAGCTTCAGGCGCACTTGTTCGTCCTTGGCCTTGTGGTCGATGCGGTCTTCGCCGATGAACAGCGCGCGGCCTTTGCTGTCGGCCTTGTACACGCGCACCACGCCCTTGGGCAGGGGCACGCCCAGGTCGCCGCCTTTGTTGTCGAACTCGACGAACACATCCACCTTGCGCGGCTCGCCCAGCTCGGGGCTGTGGCTGGTGTTGCTGCCGTACACCGCATACCAATGCGGCGCGCCTTGCAAGCGGTATTCCTTGCGCAGCGGCACGCCGTTGGCCGAAAGCAGCGCGACCTGCTTGGTCTGCTGGCTGGCAATCGTCGTCGGGCGCGGCAGGGTGTAGAGGTGGTATTCGAACAAGGCCTCCTGCTGCATGGGGGCGGGGGCGGCCATGGCTGGCGCTGCCATCATCTCCAGGTTCTTGGCGTGGTGCCGCTCGGGCGGGGCGCGGCCCACGTCGCCGGCCACCAGTTGCAGCTGCGCGTTCTCGTAGGCCACGCCGCTTTGGTTGTCCAGCGTCACCCAGCCGGACAGACCCAGGCTGTTCTCGTCGTGCGCCAATGTGGCCACGTAGTCGGCCCGCCAGCCGATGCCCTGAGTGAGGTAGGACAGATCCAGCAGCTGCGCGCCGGCCTGGGGCGCCTGCAGCGTCAGCACCAGCGTGGGCTGGTCGCGCAGTTGCGCCGGCACGCCGTCGAAGGCCAGGCGGGCGTTGGCCGGCAGGCCAGTCTCGACCCGGTCGGCGTACTGCAGCACGGGCATGCCGTTGTTGGACAGCACGGTGGCGCTCTCGCGCTGCTCCTGCCCCGTGGCTGGGTTGGTGCGAATGACCTGCACGCTGCGCCCGATGTACTTGTTCAGCAGCGATTGGTCGCTGAGCAGGTCGTAGTCGAAGTTCTGCTCCAGCAGCGTCAGCGCGCTGCCATCGCTGGCGCGCAGGCTGGCCGTCTCGGGCATGATCTTGGCTGAGACCTCACGCAGCGCCACGCGGTTGCTGCCCTGGCCCAGCGTGACGCGCCGCGTATCGCGCACCAGCGCCAGCGCGTCGTTGTAGATCGTCACGGCCAGCGATTCGCGGTCTTTGGCCGTGCTCTGGATTTCATCGGCTGGCGCCGCGGCGGCGCTGGCGGCCAGGCCCAGCAGGCAGGCGGGCAGGCTCAGCCGTTTCAGGTGCAGTGCGGGGGTAGGCATGGTGTCTCACTCCTTGGTCTGTGGTTGGTCAAAAGGCATCGTCAGCGGGCGATCCAGTCCTCATGGCGATCTGCCCAAGCTGGCTCGATGGGGTTATACGCTCCAGCGCGCTGCACCGGGTTAAGCGCAGCGTTTTTTTCGATTGCGTTCAGTCTCTGGCCTGCATACATACAATTGGCCGGCCCTTCCCATCCACTGCTGGAGTACCGCATGAGCGAGCCGCTCTTGATTGCCAAGAATGCCCAGACCGAGTGCCTGCTGCTGCCTGCGCTGGCCAACCGCCACGGCCTGATCACCGGCGCCACCGGCACGGGCAAGACCGTCA
>JAUMYI010000335.1 GCA_030528705.1 Comamonadaceae bacterium
CGGGTCAGGTGGGGAACCAAGCAGCCCTCACTGTGTAGCCAGTGCCGGGGTCAGGCTCGTCACCTTCTCGTCTTTTGCCGCAGCCTGCCGGCAATCGCTGCACTGGCAAGCGCCATTGGCGCTGCACATGCCCAAGGGCCTCAAGCCCTCATCCATCTTGCCGCGCAGTGCCCTGCCCCGCCGCCCTCCCCTCCTTGATATTGACTCGCCCAGAGTCGCAAAACGCGGCCTGGGCCGCGCAGTTTGCCGCCCTGGGCGTGGACTGCATTGCCCTGCCGCTGATCCGCATTCAGTTTCTGGACGACGCCGCCAGCGCGCAGCGCCGCCAGCTCGCGCTCGAAAAACTGGAGCAATGGGCTGCCATCATGCACGTCAGCCCCAATGCCGTGCAGGGCTTCTGGGACGCCCAGGCCATGCAGTATTGGCGCAGCTTGAACGCTGCTGGCGCTGAGGCCCGGGCCCACAGCCTGCCGCGCCTGTGGGCGCCCGGCCCGGGGACGGCCCAGGCCTTGCAGGCCCAAGGCTTTGCGCCCGAATGCATCGACCAGCCCGCAGCCGATGCCCAGCAATTTGATTCCGAGGCGCTGTGGCGGCAGGTGCACACGCAAATTCAGCCCGGCGCGCAGGTGCTGATCCTGCGCGGCAGCCGCGCCGCCGCTGGCCCTGCGGCCCTGACAACGCCCCCCACAAGCCAGGACGAAGGCCATGGGCGCGACTGGCTGGCGCGCCAGTTGCAGCAATGCGGCGCGCAATTGCACTTGCTGCCCATCTACCGGCGCAGCCCGCCGGCCTGGGATGCCCGGCAGCGCAATCTGGCACTGGGCGCGGCCGGCGCGCGGCGCGTCTGGCTGCTGAGCAGCTCCGAAGGCGTGCAGCATCTGCCGCAGCTTTTGCCTGGGCAGGGCGCGAGCTTCTGGCGCGCTCAATCGGCCATTGCCACGCACCCGCGCATCGCCCAAGCGGCACAACACCTGGGTTTCGGCCAAATCCACACCACAGCCCCCACCGTGCAGGCCATCGCCCTGTGCTTGCAAGGCTTGGGCAGGTAGGGCGCCCAAAAGCAAACAGCCAGTACCCTTTCGGACACTGGCTGTTTTTCAAGTGCGCCCCAGTCAAGGGCATCACTGGGCCATGAGCGCCTGCTTATTGAATGCGGGCAATCTGGCCGTTTTGCACCTGCACGCGGTCATTGATGCGCAGGCCGCCTGGATCGCTGACGTCGTACATGCGGTACTGGCCGTTGTCCACGCGGATGGTGATGCGATAGCCATAGACCTGCCCCTGAGCGCCGCCCTGGTTCATGCGGCCTTCAATGGCGTTGCCAGCCACGGCGCCGCCGACGGCGCCGGCAATGGTGGCGGCCGTGCGGCCGCTGCCGCCGCCCACGTGGTTGGCGGCCAGACCGCCGACGACGGCGCCGAGCAAAATGCCTGCGCCAGTCGTGCCGCGGTGGGTGTTTTGCAGCGCCTGGATGTCGCTCACGTAGCCGTACTCCAGCATATTGGCCGGGGCCCGGCTGGGCACAGTGCCCACATGGCCGCCGCCACCGCGGTAGGGGTCGGCAGGGTACAGCGGCGTGCTTTGGCAGGCAGCCAGGCTCAGGGCCAGCGCGGTGGCCGAGGCCAGATAGGCGATGCGGGATGAGGACATGCTTTCCTCCCTTTCTTCAGAGCTGTTGAGGATTCAATCACTGGATGCAGCAGGTTGCCCCGGGGCAGCGCGCTGCAAGGCGGCGCCATCGTAGCGCCGCTGCCCAGCGGCCATGGCGCGCAAAATGTAAAAGCAGGTAAACACCTGGTGAATTGCTGCTGGCCACTGCAAGG
>JAUMYI010000031.1:0-14470 GCA_030528705.1 Comamonadaceae bacterium
TGCTTGCGCCCGCTGCGCGGGTTGGATTGCTGTTTGCTCATAGCTGGCCTGAAATGCGAAAGAAAGCGGCCCATGCTCCGCCAGGCAGCGCCGCTGGCAGGCAGCAGCCAACGCGCCGAAAAAGAAAAATGCCAAGACGCCCGCCAGCGCCAAAGGCCGGAGGTCTGCCTGAAGAAAGCGCCAGCGCCTGCCTGACCAAAGGCTGCCCGCACGCGCTCCATGCACGGACAGCCGGGTGCGCGCAAGCCCCAGCCCGCGCGACCGCCGCGTCACGGCGCAAGTGTAACCACGCCATCCCCCGGCCGCCCCCGTATCGCGCAGGCCAAGCGCCCTGAGCGCCTATTCAAGCTCTTGACCCGCGTTGGGATAAGAACCTGTTCAAAGAAGCACGGCTTGGGCCGGGCTGCAAGGCGCAAACCGAGGCACCCATTTGACCTTGGGTTTTGGCCGTGGATTCACGCCAGCTTTTTGGGGGAAAGTCCCGATAAAACAAAATTTAACATGTTGGCAAATCAAGATACATTTGCGCCCTGCGCATTCTTCGCGCCGGCCCGCAACGCCAGGAATGCCGGGGCGCGCCACAGCTTGTGCAGCCGCGATGACGCCTTCCGCGCGGCCCCACCCAAGCTTGGCTTGCAACACCTCTTCCACGTCCGCCGAGACACTGCCCGCCATGACCTCCCGACACATTCTGCTGGCCACCACAGGCTCTTCGCCCCAGGTCGTCACCGAAACCCTGTACGCCATCGCCCACGAACAGCGCGCCTGGCCGGGCGAGATCTATCTCATCACCACCCGCCTGGGCAAGACCAAGGCCCGGCAAGGGCTGATCGAGCAAAGCCATTTGCAGCGCCTGTGCCAGCAGTTGCAGCGCCCCCTGCCCGCCTTCGACGAAAGCCACATCCTGGTCGTGCCCAACGCCCAGGGCGAGCCGGTGGAAGACGCCCGCAGCCTGGCCGACCACGAGGCCCTGGCCGACTTCATCATGACCGAGGTGCGCAACCGCAGCGCCCAGCCGCATTGCAGCCTGCACGCCTCGCTGGCCGGCGGGCGCAAAACCATGACCTTCTACATGGGCTACGCCATGAGCCTGTTCGGCCGCGCGCAAGACAGCCTCTCGCACGTGCTGGTCAGCGAGGGCTACGAAAACACCCCGGACTTCTGGTTTCCCACCGACGACCCCGCGCACCGCCACATCCGCGTGGCCAACGGCCACACGCTGGACGCCAGCGCCGCCCGCGTCACCCTCGCGCCCATCCCCTTCATCCGCCACCGCCACAACCTGCCCGAGGTGCTGCTGCAAGCCAGCACGCCCGAGCCCGTGCGCTTCGCCCAGCTCGTGCAACTGATCAACCTGGGCGAAAACCCCGAAGGTCTGCAACTCGTCGTGGACATGCATCAGCGCTGCATCCGCCTGGAAAGCGCCGCCCCCGCGCTGTGCCTGACATTCAGCCCCAGCGCCATCGACCTGGCCTTCTTCTGCCTGATGGCGCGCGCCAGCATCGCGCACGAAAACGACATCACCCGCCCCACCGGCGGCAAGGCCGACACCAGCCTGGCCAAGCTCATGCTCGACGAGCTCATGCCCCTGTGCGGCCTACAAAGCTGCGGCGACTGGCGCAAGGATCTGGAGGCCCTGAGCGACTGGAACATCACCCGCGCCGAATTCAGGGACACCAGCCTGACCACACTGCAAAAAGGCGTGTCGCAATCGTGGTTCGACACGCGCAAGAACACCCTGGGCCAACTGCTCGCCCAGCGCCTGCCCGCCAAGCTCGCGCAATGGCTGGCCCCGGCCATCGTCTGGAGCGAAACCGGCCAGCGCCTGGACTGGCGCCAGCAGGACACCACCCCCAAGCGCGGCGGCTACGGCCTGCCGCTGCCCGCGGCGCAGATTCGCATCGTCGAGGCCCGCCAGCGCCACTGATCGCCGCCCCCATCCACCTGCCCCCAAGTACATGCCATGCTGACATTGACCCAACCCTCGCAAACCACCATCGACTACCGCATCACCACGCCGATGTTTCTGGGCGGCGCAAAGCCCCAAGAGGTTGACGCCACGCAGTTTCGCAACGCCTCCTTCAAGGGCGCGCTGCGCTTTTGGTGGCGCGCCTTGCACTGGGGCCAGTTTTTGCGCGAAGCCCAGGGCGATGTGGCGCAGGCCCTGAAAAACTTGCACCACAAAGAGGGCGCGCTGTTTGGCAAGGCCAGTGATGGCAATGACTCCCGGCAAAGCGCGGTGCGCGTTCAGTCCAAGTTGAAAAATGTCCAACGAAATAACGCGCCGCTTTCTGGAATCGCGTATTTACTCGGACAAGGACTGACAGACCGCCAATATCTAACCCAAGGTAGTTTATGCATAACCCTGCAATACGCCTGCGCCTTGCCCGCCGATGACATCGCCAGCATCGAGCGCGCTGCCATTGCGCTGGGTCTGTTTGGCGGCCTGGGCAGCCGCTCGCGCAAGGGGCTGGGGTCGCTGGCCATTCAATCCTTGCAGCGGGAACAAGGGGGCGAGCCCAAAGATGCGAAGCAGTTTGGCACCATCAATGCGATTGAAGCCTTTGTGAAAGAGGAACTGGACTTTTCCGCCCCCGCATCGCCCCTGCCACCCTTCACGGCCTTCAGTCAGGCCTGCCGCATCGACATCAGTTGCCAAGACAACGATGCCGTCAAAACACTCGAAACCATCAAGCATGAAATGCAGATGTACCGCAGCTGGGGCAAAAACGGAAAAGTCAACGGCCTTCCTTCTGAAAAAAATTTCCAAGATGATCACGACTTGATACGAGACGCCCTACGTAAAGAAGCATCTTTAAACGCACTCCCGCGACGCTCTGCTTTCGGCCTGCCGCACAACTACTTCTTTTCTTCATTACATGATTCAAGGTTCGACAAGATGGAAATTTCCCCCAAAGGCCAAACAAAAGAAAAGGGGCGTCGTGCTTCGCCATTATTTATCCATATTCACGCAATTGATAACAGTAAATATATCGCCATACAAACTTTCATTCCCGCCATTTTTCTACACCAAGAGATGGTAGTAGAGGTCGAGCCGGCCAAAGGGAGATCCAAAGGACGAGCTCGATTTTTAAAGAACACCAAAATCGAATACAACGTCATTCATGACTACCTAAATCGATTCAAGGAAAAACCCAACTACAAGGAGCTGCGCCGCCATGGCTGAATCCACCCAAATCTTTCAGTTCACCCTGGGGCCTGTGCAAGGCTTTGTGGCCCAGGCACGGCGCACGCGCGATTTCTGGGCTGGCTCGTTCATTCTTTCCTGGCTGACCGGCGTGGCCGTGGAGTGCATCCGAAAGCAAAAGGGCGAAGTCAAGTTTCCTGTACCGGACGTGGACTACCTGCGTGCGCTGCGTGGTGAGCTGGGCTGCAACGAGCGCCCGCCCCAGCAGGGCAGCATTCCCAACCGCTTCATGGCCACCACCGCCAAGGTGCCCGCAGACTTTCAACCCCAATGGGTTGAACAAGCCGTGCAGACTGCATGGCAGGCGCTGGCCGAGGCGGTCTGGCGGCAAGACCTCGGGGCCATGGATCTGCCAGCCACACGCGAAATCTGGCAGCGGCAGGTCGGCCGCTTCTGGGAAATCTCCTGGGTGCTCAGCGACGCCGCCGGCGCCCCCAGCCTGCTGGACAGGCGCAAGAACTGGCGCAACACCGTGCTGCCCGCAGAGCCGGGCCACAAATGCATGGTGATGGACGGCTGGCAGGAGCTTTCCGGCGTTGCCGAAACCAGCAACGCCAAAGTCGACCAGTTCTGGGAGCGGCTCAAGGCGCAAAACACCTCTGGCATCCGCACTGACCTGGGCGATGGCGAACGCCTGTGTGCCATGGCCTTCATCAAGCGCCGTTTCGCGCGCTGCTTCCATACGGTCGAGGCCGAACTGCCCGGCGCGCTGGGCAAGGTGGGCGGCTGGCAGGTGCCCACGGCCGTGCCCTCCGTGGCCTTTTTGGCCGCTGCGCCCTGGCTGGCCGACACCATAGGCAAGGCACCACCGGAGGCGTTCGAGCGTTTTTTTCAGGCCGCGCACGCCATCACGGGGCTGAGCGAATCGGCCCATGTGGCGCAGGAGCAGGCCTTCGAAATCGACATCCGCTGCGTGGTCAATGCCGTCAAACAACGGCAGGGCTTCAAGCGCCGCTGGGCCGGGCTGGATGGGCAGGTGTATTTCCCCACCGCGCTGGAAAACCCGCGCATCTTCGGCAGCGACCAGCAGCCCCAGGCGCGCGCCGTGCTGCGGCAGTTGCAGCAACTGCGCCAGGCCGCCGGGCAAAAAGACCTGCCCTCGCCCTACTACGCCATCTTGCTGATGGATGGCGACCAACTGGGCAAGCACATGGGCGATGAGGACAAGCAAACGCCCATCAGCCAGGCGCTCAACGCCTTTACCCAGGCCGTGGGCGACATCGTGCGCGCGCACAACGGCTTTCTCATCTACGCCGGCGGCGACGACGTGCTGGCCCTGTTGCCGCTGGAAGACGCCCTGCCTGCCGCCGCCGCGCTGCAAGCCAAGTACCGCGACCTGTTTGCGCAACACAGCCCAAAGGGCAAGCCCATCGACTCCACACTCTCCGGCGCCATCGAATACGTGCACTTTCGCAGCCCGCTCACGCGCGTCTTGCAGGATGCCCACCGCCTGCTCGACGACGTGGCCAAGGAGCGAACCGGCCGCAACGCCATCGCCGTGCGCGTCTGGAAGCCCTCGGGCATGGCCGTGCAATGGGCCATGCCGTGGGAGAAAGCCCTGGATCAGGGCGGGCAGGTCAAGCTCGCCCAACTGGCCCGGCAGTTCGCCCACCAAAGCGGCAACGACGACGCGGCCTTCTCCAGCAAGTTCTTCTTCCGCATGAAGCAGGTGCTGGATCGCTTCAGCGACGCCGATCAGGCCACCCTGGAAAAACTGCTGCTGGCCGAATACCTGCACTCCTGGGGCGACCTGGGCCGGCGCAGCGGCCAACCCGACACCGAACGGCTGAGCGAACAGCTCAACGCGCTGCTGGACCAATGCTGGCAATGGCAGCGCCCGCAGGCCGGTGCGCCAGCCAAGCTGAAAAAAGACGCCCCGCTCAACCCGGACGCCGCCCTGCTCGTGCGCTTTCTGGCCCGCAAGGGCCTGGACAAGGACCAAGGAGCCCTGGCATGACCACCGCCACACTCATTTGCCACTTCACCCCGTTCGACACCTGGTTTTTCCGCGAATCGCGCCCCCACGGCAGCGTGGGCAGCAGCGAGCTGGGCAGCGTATTCCCGCCGCCCGTGCGTACCCTGGCCGGCGCCCTGCGCACCCTCATCGGCGATGCCTGGTACAGCCGGCACGGCGGCAACTGGCGCAGCTTTCAGCCCGGCAGCCCGCTGGCGAACATCATCGGCTACGGCGACGACCTGGGCCCGCTGCGCCTTGGCGGCCCCTTCATCACGCTGGACGGGCAGCGCCTCTACCCCGCGCCCGCCAACCTCATGTGCAAGCAGCAGGGGGATGCGACGCACTACTTCCTGCTGGCGCTGGGCGAGCCCGTGGTGTGCGACCTGGGCCGCGTGCATTTGCCGCAGTTTCCCCGCCAGGTGCCCGGCCTGGATGAGCTGGCGGGCAGCGCCCCGGTGCAGGGCGGCTGGCTCACGCAGCAAGGCATGCAAAACGTGCTGAACGGCCAGGCTCCCAAGGCCGAAGACGTCAAGGAGGCCAGCGCGCTGTTCGTCAGCGAACCCCGCCTGGGCATTGCCCGCGACAACCGCCGCAAGGGCGTGCAGGAAGGGCTGCTGTACCAAACCCGCCACCTGCGCCTGCGCCCCGGCGTGGGCGTCGAGCTGCACCTGCATGGCCTGGCCGATGCCAGCCTGCTGCCCGAGCGCACCGTCATCCGCCTGGGCGGCGAGGGGCGGCAGGCCGCCCTGCAAGTGCGCCAGGCAAGCGGCGCCCTCCTGCCATTCGCGCCCGTCCACGTCCAGCCTGCACAAACCGCCGTGCTCTACGCCCTCACGCCCCTGCCATGCAGCGCCGAGCTGCCCGCAGGCATTCCGCCGCAATTCAAGCCCGCCACCTGCGCGCCAGCCAACGGCTCGGGCCCGCCCGCCCAAGTATGGGAAGGCGCGCTGGCAGGCCAGCGCCTGCGCATTCTCAGCGTTGCCAATGGCCGCGCCCTGCGCGAAGGCGGCTGGGATCTGGCAAGCCACCGCGCCCGCCCCGTGCACAGCCTGCTGGCCCCCGGCAGCGCGCTGTACGTGCAAGGCCTGGATGGGCAGCCCTTGCAGGCCAGCGCCTTCGCGCAGCATGCCGACGCCAGCGGGCGCGGCCAGTTTCTGCTGGGCGCCCTGCCCGGCCCCCAACCCCAATCTCTTTAACCACACGCTTTTCTTGCTTCGAGGACGACTGCATGACCACCCAATCCGCCCTGCTTTTGCTCACCGCCGTCACCCCGCTGCACGCGGGCACGGGCCAATCCGCCGCCGGCGTGGATCTGCCCATCCAGCGCGAGGCCCACAACCGCTGGCCCTGCGTGTTCGGCTCCGCCGTCAAGGGCGCCTTGCGCGCCCATGCCTTCCACCACCCGGATTTCAAGGAAGACGACCTGGTTGAACTCTTTGGCCCCGACCACGGCGCCGCCGCCGGCGAGCGCGACAGCAGCCATGCCGGCGCCCTGCTGGTAGGCGATGCCCTGCTGCTGGCCCTGCCCGTGCGCTCGCTGCAAAGCGCCTTCAAGTGGGTCACCTGCCCGGCCGCGCTGCGGCGCTTTGCCCAGCATGCCGAGCGCCTGGGGCTGAACCTGGACATCCCGCAAGGCTTCGCGCCCGACGCGCAAACCGCGCTGGGTGGCAAGGCTGGCCCCTTGTTTCTGGAGGAATTCCGCTTCGCGCAGCAGCACAGCACGGACATCGCCCCCCTGGCGCAAACCCTGGCCCAGCTCAGCGGCGGCGGCCTCGATGCGCCCACGCTCGAGGGGCAACTGGTAGTGGTCAACGACGACATCTTTGCCTTCCTGGTACAGAACGCCACCCCCGTCAACGCCCACATCGCCATCGACGCGGCCAGCAAAACCGTCAAGGACGGCGCGCTGTGGCACGAGGAATCGCTGCCGCCCGAAACCCTGCTCTACATCCCGCTGACCGCCACCGCCTCGCGCAAAAAAGGCAGCGAACGCAGCGCCGCGCAACTGCTCGAGCGCTTCGAACAACTGCTGCCCGTCGGCAAAAACTGGCTGCAACTGGGCGGCAACGAAACCACCGGCATGGGCTGGTGCCGCGTGGGCATCCGCAAGGCCCAGGCTTGAAGAAGGAGCGCCACATGAACCCCAGCAACCCCAGCACCGCCTTGCGCACCATGGAACAAGAGCGCGCCCAGTTCGCGCTGGCGCGCATTCAGGCCATTGCCCAAGAAAGCGAGAGCATCCAGGCCGAAATGCGCCGCTACCTCAACGGCCTGCCCGCACTCATCCACATGAACGGCCTGGGCCAGGCCCTGGCCTTTTACCGCAGCCAAGGCAATGGCAGCACCCACGACAGGATCTACCGCATCCTGGGCGACTGGCTGTGCGGCGCGGACAGCAAAGGGCGCATCTTTCACGAAGCCGACGAGCTGCTCACGGCCATCACCCGCTCCGACATGCCGCACTACATGGCCGCGCAAAACGAAGCCCAGGCCCTGCTCGAATGGCTGAAGAAGTTTGCCCTGGCATTGCTGAAGAAAGCCTGACCCTTCTCTCACATCCACGCCTCGCATGACCGAATCCCATCTCCCCCTCTACCACGGCAGCGCTGCGCCTGAGCCCGACTTCAACGCCATGAACCAGGGCCTGTGGTTCGAACGCTTTTTCGATGCCTATGAAAGCGACTTCAGTGCCGTGGGCATCGATGCGCGCAAGCTCTGGCTCAGCCGCTTCAGCCGCAAGCCCACAGGCCAGATTCAGTCGCTGCAAAAACACGCCCAGCGCCTGTTGCAGCTCGCCACCGCCCAGCGCGGCCAGGCCCGCGTCTACCACTGCAGCGGCAACTTCGTCACCGGCACGGGCAACGCCCATCCGCTGGGAAACGGCTTTCTCTGGCACCCTACCCTGGGCACGCCCTACCTGAGCGGCAGCGCCGTCAAGGGGCTGGTGCGCGCCGTCATCGAAACCGCGTACCAGGGCGAGGACAAAAGCGCGCTGCTGCAACGCTGGTTCGGCAGCGCCGAAAAAGGCGACGTAGCCGAGCACAGCGGCCAGTTCATCTTTCTCGACGCCCTGCCCGTGCAGCCATGCCAGCTGCACGTGGAAGTCATGACCCCCCACATGGGCAAGTGGTACGAACAGGGCGGCAAAAAACCCCTGGCGGCCGACGCCCAGCCCGGCGACTGGCACGCCCCCGTGCCCATCGGCTACCTCACCGCCCGCGGCATCAAGCTGCAATTCATCATCCTGCCGCGCCCCGGCGCCGGCGAGGCAAACGCACTGGCCAAAGAGCTGGACGATCTCTGGCAGGCGCTGGAGCACGGCCTGCAATACCTGGGAGCAGGCGCCAAGACCGCCATCGGCTTCGGCCTCATGCAGCGTGACGCAAAGGCCGAGGCCAGCCTGCAAGAAACGCTACAGGCCGAGCAGCGCGCGGCCAAGCTGCAAACCCTCAGCCCCGCGCTCAAGGAAGTCGAAGCCTTCATACAGGAGCTCAGTGCCAAGCATCAGCAGTACCCCAGCTACAAGGAAAGGCCCAACGGCGTTTTCCACAACAAAGCGCGCGCACTGGCCAAGGCGGCGCACGAAGGGGCGGACTGGAGCGCCGAGGAAAAACGTGCCGCTGCCGAGGCCATTGAGACCTGGCTGCCCAGACTGGTCTCCGTGGACATGAAGGACGAGCGCAAAAAACTCAAACTCAACGCACTCAAGGGCCTGTGATGAGCGCCCCCGCACGCCCGCCCCTGCCCATCGTCCGCCTGCACCTGCTGGTGCGTGCCGATGCGCCGCTGGCGCTGCCCGCCTACGCCGGCTCCATGCTGCGCGGCGCCTGGGGGCATGCGCTCAAGGGCCTGATGCCACTGCCCCACGACGGCGGCCAGCCCTGCGCCCTGCACACGCGCTGCGCCTACTGCCAGGTCTTCGCGCCCGTGCCACAGACGGTGCACCGCCTGCAAAAGTTCAGCCAGATGCCCGCGCCCTACGTCATCGAACCGCCATTCAATGCGCCCGGCGGCCCGCGCAGCGACGGCCAGACCGCCACCCCAGCCACCGATGCCAACGCCCACGGGCCGCGCACGCTGCGCGCGGGCGAGACCTTCCGCTTCGGCCTGGTGCTCATCGGCCAGGCCCTGCAACACCTGCCCACCCTGGTGCTGGCCTGGCAGCAGGCCTGCCAACGCGGCCTGGGCGCAGGCAAGGCCGCCTGCACGCTGCTGGCCGTGCACCGCGAAGGCGTGGCGCAGCCGCTGTGGCAAGCCGGCCAGAGCGCGCCCCAGCCGCTGGACGCCGCCGCCCTGGCGCTGCCGCCCCTGCCGGCCTGGCTGGGCGCGCTGGCCCAAGCCGGGCATGCCAAGCCCGCCACCGCGTCAGCCAACGCCCCGCCCAGCGCGACCAGCCGCCTCAGCCTGCATCTGCACACCCCCTTGCGCCTGCAGCAGCAGGGCAGGCCCGCCACGCGCGCCAGCCTCACCGCCCGCGATCTGCTCATCACCCTGGCGCGGCGCTGCCAGCTGCTGCTCGACACCCAGCTTGGCCCCGCCGCGCCGCAGCAGGACTTTGGCGCGCTGGCCGCCTGCGCCCAGCACATCCAGCTCGACGCCAGCGCCCTGCGCTGGTACGACTGGAGCCGCTACTCCAACCGCCAGCGCCAAAGCATGCCCATGGGCGGCCTGCTCGGCGCCCTGCACCTGAGCGGCCCCGCCGCCGCCCTGGCGCCCTTCATCGAGCTGCTGCACCTGGGCCAGTGGCTGCACCTGGGCAAGGAAACCACCTTTGGCCTGGGCCGCTACAGCCTGCATCCGGGCCTGGCCAACGCCGCCATGGCCAGCGCCCTTGCGCCCGGCCCGGCCACAGCGCCCGCCATCACCGTGCGCGCGCCGCAGCGCCCCATCCTCCGCCTTGGCAACCCCGCCGCCCATGCCGGACTGCCAACACCCGCACCATGAGCACCAGCCCCCCTGCGCCCTGCATCCTGCTGTGCACCCTGGGGGCCAGCTGGGCCGTCATCCCCGAGATCTACGGCTGGCTGGCGCCCGAGGTGCTGGATCTCGTGCGCCCGGCCTTCGTCCACGCCTTTCTGCCCAGCGCCAGCTCAAGCACGCCAACCAACGGGTCTTTCATCAGTTGAGCGTTTGGGCCCAATGAGGCACAAGCTACAGAACCACCAGATGCTCAGCGCCAGCGCCCACGACCGTCGCCCGATCCACCCGCGCGTCAAAACTGACGAAGCGGCAGCCGTGGCGCACCGCCAAACCCAGCAAATACGCATCCGTAATCTGCCGGTGCCCCAGCACGTGCGGCCATTGCAAAGCGCCTGCTTCAAGCAGGCTGTAGTCATCGGGCAAAAAGCGATGCGCCGGATGCGCGGCCGCCTGTGCCAGGCGGCCAGCCACGGCGGCAACCGGCAAGGCTTGCGGGTAGCTGGGCTGCGCCATGATGCGCAAACACCCGTTTTGCGTCAGCGGGCACGAAGCCCAGCCATGCCCAATCTCCGCCAGCAGCCAACTGCTGGCGCGGCCGTGGTGCACATGCGCCGCATCCAGCAGCGCAATCAGCACATTCACATCCAGCAGAGCCCGCACGCGCTACACCCCTTCGGCATCGCGCAAATGGTCAATCAGCGCATTGCTCACCACGCTACCGCGCGGCGCAAACGGCACAAAGCCCGTGCGCGATGCCGCTTCGCCTGGCGGCCCGGCCTGGGCATTCAAGCCTGCCATTCCGTCCATCTCGTCCCCCGTCAAAGCCCGGCGTATCAGGCGCGAAACCACCTTGCCCAAGCTGGTGTTTTCCACACGCGCCAGCTCCTTCGCAGCCATCAGAGCGTCTGCATCCAAATCCATCGTCGTGCGCATGCAATCCTCTCCTTATCGCAAGTCCAGCATCATCGCATCATGATGCGAAAACATCAATTTTTCTATCTAGGAACAAGAATGACCACCTGGTTCATCAGCCGCCACCCCGGCGCCATCCAATGGATGCAAACCCACGGCCCAGCCTATGATCACCACGTCGCCCACCTGGACGTCACCACCATTCAAGCCGGCGACACCGTCATCGGCACGCTGCCGATCAACATCGCCGCCCAGGTCTGCGAGCGCGGCGCCCAGTACTGGAATCTCTCGCTGCAAATGCCGCCCCATGCGCGCGGCCAGGAACTCAGCGCCGAGGAGCTGCAAGCCCTGGGCACCATGCTGGAGCGGTTCGAAGTGCGCAAACTCCCCGCACAACTGCCCGCTGCGACCCCAGCGAACACCCGTTAACCTCCACCGCATCGCCAAGGAAATCAGTGCATGACCACCCTCATCAGCCTACTCGGCAAAAGCCAGTTGAACCAGCAAACCGGTTACCGCACCGCCAATTACCGCTTCGCAGACGGCACCAGTCGTGAATCGCCGTACTTCGGGTTGGTGCTTGCCGAGCACATCAAGGCCGACAAACTCATCCTCATCGGCACCAGCGGCAGCATGTGGGACATCTTTTTCGATCACCAGGGCAGCGAAGACGACACCATCCTCGCCCTGGTGGACGCCGTGCGCAGCGAAGCCGTCACCCCCGAAATGCTGGCTCCGCATCAGGCCTACCTCAGCCAGAAGCTCGGCCTGCCGGTGGCCTGCCATCTCATCCCCTATGCCCGCAATGAGCAGGAGCAGGCTGCCATTCTGACCACACTAGCAAGTGCCGTGCAGCCGGGCGAAACCGTCGCTCTGGACGTTACCCACGGCTTTCGCCATCTGCCCATGCTGGCCCTGGTGGCCGCGCGCTACCTGCGTCACGTGCGCCAGGTGCAGGTGCAGGACGTGTATTACGGCGCCCTCGAAATGACCGACCCGCAAGACAAGCAAACGCCCGTCCTGAACCTGGGCGGCATGCTGCAAATGCTGGACTGGGTGGAGGCGCTGGCCGTCTATGAAAACAGCGGCAACTACGGCGTCTTCGCCCCGCTGTTCGAAGCCGACGGCATGGCGCCGCAGCGCACCCAAATGCTCTCGCAGGCCGCCTATTTCGAACGCAGCAGCAACCCAGCGCAGGCCAAGGAAAAACTCACCGGAGCCTTCAGGCACATCCAGGAACACCAGGGCGCACTGGGCACCCTCTTCAGCAACCACCTTGCCCAGCACGTAGGCTGGTTCCGCCACGGCCAACGCCCCGAGTGGGAGTTGGCCCTAGCCGAGCGCTACCTGGAACGCAAAGACTACCTGCGCGCCATCGTGTACCTGTTCGAGAGCCGCATTTCACATGCCGTGCGCGACAGCGGCGGCGACTTCAACCGATACGAGCATCGCGAAGACGCACGCCACGACGCCAAGGCCAACCCAGACTTCAAGCGCCTGGAACACCTGCGCAACGCTATGGCGCATGGCGTGCGCCCCTTCAACCATGAAGTCAAGAGCCTGCTGCAAGACGAGCAGGCCCTGGCCAAGGAACTGCAACGCCTGCGCAAGGCGATTTTCAGATAAGCCACCCGGAGTCGCCCACATGCACACCACCCCTCGGAAAATTCTTTTGGCCGTCACCGGCATATCGCCACAGGTCGTGACCGAAACCCTTTATGCACTAGGCCAGCAGGCGCCAGAGTGCGCCTTCATCCCGACCGAGGTGCACCTGATCACCACCCAGACCGGCAAGAAAATCGCCATGGAAGACCTGCTTGAAAAAGGCCATTTCCAGGCGCTTTTGCAGGACTACCCGCAGCTCGGCCAACCCCGCTTTGACGAAAGCCACATCCACGTCATCCACGACAGCGCCGGCCAGCCGCTGGACGACATCACCAGCGAGGAAGAAAACATCCTGGCCGCCAACACCATCACCCAATTGATGGCGGACTTGACCAGTGATGCGCAATCGGCCCTGCACGTTTCCATCTCCGGCGGGCGCAAGACCATGGGTTTCTTTGTCGGCTATGCCTTCTCCCTGTTTGCACGGCCCCAAGATCAGCTCTCCCACGTGCTGGTCTCCAGCCCATTCGAGAGCCAGCCGCAATTCTTCTTCCCGCCTGCGCAGCCGCGCACCCTCCACATTAACGACACCGACGTCAGCACCGCCAACGCCCATATCACCCTGGCGGCCATTCCCATCGTCCGGCTGCGCCACGGCCAGCCTCAGGCCCTGCTTGAAGGCAAAGCCAGCTACAGCGACACCGTGGCCGCCATTCAGGAAAGCCTCGACCCGCCCCGCCTGGTCATCGATTTGCGCAGCCAAGAAGTCATTTGTGACAAAAAACCATTCCCCCTCCCCCCTCGTGAGCTCGCCTGGCTAACCTGGTGGGCCCAATTGAATTCCGAAGGAATCTATCCAACCCGAGCAGACTTCCTCAGAAAAGATGAACTGCGCAATTCCTTTCTGGAAATCTACAAACAAATTCGCGGCATCAAGGATCCTCAGAAATTCAAAGAATATTTGAAAGAGCAAGAGATAAAACATGGCACAAGCCTGTTTAATCTCCTGCAAGACGATGCCCCGGAAGACCACAAAAAACAGTTTGACACGCTCAACTCAAAATTGAAAAAGATCATCAAAGAGCAACTCCCGATTGGCTGGGAAAAATACGTTCCCAAAAATATTAGCAAGACCTACAGACTACCCATCACAAAAGAGAGCATCACCATCATCCGGCCTGATTTTTAATCTTCACCCCCCCTGCAAAACCACGCCGCACCATGTGTGCCGCGTGGTTTTTTTATTCAACACTAAAACCATCGGCAAGCTTACGAACATTGAAACCAGTGCATGCAAGGCAGATACTTCGATTCAGAGCGCAGCAAGGCACAGTATGCAGCAAAGGCTTGAGCAGGCATTTCAAGAAAACACCCGTTCCGGCAAGCTTACGAAACTTGAAACCAGCACAGGCCGCACAGATACTTCGACCCAGGCAAAAGAAAGGAAAACACTCCCCATTCAGCAAGCTTACGAACATTGAAACCAGTGCATGCAAGGCAGATACTTCGATTCAGAGCGCAGCAATGCACAGGATGCAGCAAGGGCCTGAACAGGCATTTCAAGAAACCACCCATTCCGGCAAACTTACGCAACTTGAAACCAGCACAGACGGCGCAGATACTTCGACCCAGGCAAAAGAAAGGAAAACACTCCCCATTCGGCAAGCTTACGAACATTGAAACCAGCGCATGCAAGGCAGATACTTCGATTCAGAGCGCAGCAATGCACAGTATGCAGCAAAGGCTCGAGCAGGCATTTCAAGAAACACCCATTCCGGCAAGCTTACGAAACTTGAAACCAGCACAGGCAGCACAGATACTTCGACCCAGGCAAAAGAAAGGAAAACACTCCCCATTCGGCAAGCTTA
>JAUMYI010000031.1:14570-18358 GCA_030528705.1 Comamonadaceae bacterium
CGAACATTGAAATCAATACTGCCAGGGCCAATAATTCGCCCCAAGCCGTAACAGGAAAAGCGCATCTTTCAAACCAACTTCAATTCACAGGAGATTTCCATGGATTTCATCACCACCGCCCTCAAAGTCGTCCTCGCCATCCTGGAGCAAAACCCAACGTCAGTCCGAGGAAAAAAACTGAGGGCCTGAGCCCCGCGCCCAGCGTGGCGCCGGCTGCTGCAAGGCGGCCCAACCTGCACCGCGGCCACCGGCAGCGCATGGCGGACACCAGACAGACACCGCCGCAACAACTGTTCCAACCAATCAACAACCCTCCAAGGAGACTCTCATGAACTACGTTGCCATTGCCATCGCCGCCGCCATCGCCATCCTCTCCGAAGTCCAGCGTCAAACCCGAGGCAAAGGCTGAGCGCCACGCCCCTGGGCCTGCGGCGGCACTAACTGCCACGTCGCAGCCCAACCTGCACCGCGGCCACCGGCAGCGCATGGCGGATACCGGACAGACACCGCCGCAACAACTGTTCCAACCAATCAACAACCCTCCAAGGAGACTCTCATGAACTACGTTGCCATTGCCATCGCCGCCGCCATCGCCATCCTCTCCGAAGTCCAGCGTCAAACCCGAGGCAAAGGCTGAGCGCCACGCCCCTGGGCCTGCGGCGGCACTAACTGCCACGTCGCAGCCCAACCTGCACCGCGGCCACCGGCAGCGCATGGCGGATACCGGACAGACACCGCCGCAACAACCGTTCACACCAAACCCATCCACCCTCAAATAAAGGACATCCAATATGTCAATCGAAAAAGCTGTTTACCTCGGCCTGGCTGGCGAGCAACTCTCGCGCACCATCACCGGCACCAAAGAAGTCAGCGCAGGTCGCAGCGTCATCGCGGCGGGCTCTGGCGCCCTGTTGGGTGCCACCGCCACCGGCGCCGTCGTCGTCACAGCCTCCGCCATCGGCGCAGGCGCGCTGGCCGCAGCAGCCGCACCCGTGGTCGTCCCCGTCACCGCCGTCGCAGGCGCCGTCAGCTTCATCCGCAGCCTCTGGGACTAGGCCCGCTCACCACGCCCCTGCGCCAACCCACCCAAGCGACGCAGCCGGCCATGGGCAACGCCCCATGCCCTGTTGCCCGCTGCCCTCCTCAATGCAATATCTTCATACCAGACCATGAACCACCCATCCGCTGCCGTCCACGTCTGCATCGCCACTGGCCAGAATGCCGCCAACCTCATCCCGCTCAAGCAACTGCAGGCCAAACACGTGCTCATTCTGGAAACCCCGGACATGAAGGCCAAAGGCAGCGGAAAAAACCTGCAACACGCCCTGCCCAAGAATGTGCAGGCCGAGCGCATTGACTTCGATGACAGCAGCCCGCAAAGCATCGTGGCAAGCGCAGCCCGCCTGGTTGAGGAAAAGCTCGACGGCCGGCACACCATCTTCCACATCACCGGCGGCCCCAAGCTCATGGTGCTGGCCTTGCAGGACCAACTCAAAATGGTCGAAGCCGGCACGGGCACGCTGCAGCTCGTTTACGCCGACACCTTCAAGCAAAAACTCGACTGGTACAGCCCCGATGGCCGCACCAGTCAGCAGGACATGCAGGACGTGCTCACACTGCAAGACCAGTTTCTGCTGCAGGGTTACCGCACCGCCAGCGATACCCGGCCCCAGACCGCCTGGGAGCAGGTACTCAAACGCCAAGGCATGACCCGCATCCTGGCCCAGCAGGCCCCCTGCCTCACCGCTGGGGCCCTGCGCGCTCTGACCGCCACTGCCAGCCAGGCCTCGCTGCAAGCCCAGTTTCACTTCCCTCCCCCCAGGGCACTGGCCAATATCCTGCGTAAAGCCCATCGCCAGGGCCTGCTGCACTGGAGCGAGCACGAGCCCATGCAAGTCCAATTCACCAGCCGGGACGACGCCCGCTACTTTGCCGGCCTCTGGCTAGAAGAACACGCCTTCTTGCAACTGGACAGCCATTTCAAGGACGGGCAATACGCGATGGGCGTGAAGATCGAACGCCACAGCAAAGGCCAAAGCACCCCCAACGAACTCGACGGCATCGTCGTCCACCGCAATCGCACCCTGTTGCTCGAATGCAAAACCGGCAAGCAAAACGAAGCCGATGCCCGCGATGCCCTCTACAAGCTTGGCCAGCTGCGCAACGAAATCGGCGGAGCCGCCGGCCAGGCGCTCTACCTCAGCATCCACCCCATCACCCCCGCCAGCAAAACCCGCGCCAGGGACTTCCGCATCAGCGTGCTTGATGGCCCGGGCATCACCCAGCTCGGCGATTTTCTGCGCGCATGGCGTGACGGCGCGTAATGGGAAATGAAAAACACATGCTGCACAAGGGCGGCTCGGCGCCCAGGTAATGCAGGGCATGCGGGAAATCCTGACCTCCCTCCGCTGCCGAGCAGCGCCGGCTTGGATTTTTTCGACGTGATCTAGCCTACAATCTCGCCTTGCCGTATGCCACACACAAACACATGTTTGTCCACCCTGCAAAAAATCCATCACAGCACCGGCAAGTGCTTGATCAATAAAGGTTTTTAACGGTTTACGGTCTCGAGACCACCCTGATATCAAAGGGATTAAGACCTCGACAGCCTCACCCACCGCCAATACATCCAGGGTCTCGAGACCACCCTGATATCAAAGGGATTAAGACGTGGCTTGCAGTTGGGATGGGGACGGGGTCATGGGTCTCGAGACCACCCTGATATCAAAGGGATTAAGACACATCGGCCCGCAGCCAGCGCCCGCCAATCCTGGGTCTCGAGACCACCCTGATATCAAAGGGATTAAGACAATTTGTTGTCAAACTCCGCACGTAAGGCAGAGGTCTCGAGACCACCCTGATATCAAAGGGATTAAGACCATCTGGAGACTGAATGCGTTTGCGATGTATGTAGGTCTCGAGACCACCCTGATATCAAAGGGATTAAGACCGCGGTGTCCAGCACGACCGCGAACGGCGCGCCGTCTCGAGACCACCCTGATATCAAAGGGATTAAGACTGACAAACTTGATGTTTCATCCCAATGATGATATGTCTCGAGACCACCCTGATATCAAAGGGATTAAGACCAAAAATCGCTCGCCGTGGTAGTGTCTGTGCAGTCTCGAGACCACCCTGATATCAAAGGGATTAAGACCCCGTCACCAACGAGACGCTGATGCGGTTGAACGTCTCGAGACCACCCTGATATCAAAGGGATTAAGACCTGCCCCGCGATGAGCGTGCCGAACGCATTGAGTCTCGAGACCACCCTGATATCAAAGGGATTAAGACTCTGTCAGTGTCAATGGCTTGGAATTGATGAGGTCTCGAGACCACCCTGATATCAAAGGGATTAAGACACTTCTATCTTGTCGAAAGAATGGACGTTGGGTCTCGAGACCACCCTGATATCAAAGGGATTAAGACATGGTAGGCGCGGGCAATGGCCCATGCGGATTGGGTCTCGAGACCACCCTGATATCAAAGGGATTAAGACTCGTGGGCGTTGCCGGTAGCGGCGCATTTGGGGTCTCGAGACCACCCTGATATCAAAGGGATTAAGACACGGAAGCGGCCCGCCCCAGAGACGACCCGGCGTCTCGAGACCACCCTGATATCAAAGGGATTAAGACTTGCTCAATCGTGATGCCTACGCCTGTTTTTTTGTCTCGAGACCACCCTGATATCAAAGGGATTAAGACCAAAGCAACCCATTGGCAACAATGAGGTTGTGGCGTCTCGAGACCACCCTGATATCAAAGGGATTAAGACTCTTGGGCAAGCGC
>JAUMYI010000336.1 GCA_030528705.1 Comamonadaceae bacterium
TCCACGTGGTGGCCCAGGCCTTCCTCGCTCAGCTGGGCGCGGTAGCGCTGGCGGGCTTCCTCCTCGGTCTCGGGCACGATCTGTGCGCCGAGCTGGGCGCGCAGCATGGCGTTCATGCTGGGGAAGGTGCCTGGCGCCGCCTGCGCCTCAGGCCGCCACAGGCGGGCGCGCATCAAGGCCTTGGGGCAATGCAGATAGGCCTCTTGCACGGCCACTTCGATCACCAGGCGCGGCGGCCGGATGCCGCCTGCCGCAAAGCGTTGGGTGAAAGCGGCCTCCTCGCGCAGGCGCGCCGTGCCGTTGACGCGCAGCACCTCGTCCACACCGGGCAGCAGGAACAGCAGGCCCAGGCGCGGGTCGGCCAGCAGGTTTTCCAGCGTGTCCAGGCGGTTGTTGCCAGTGGCGTCGGGGATGAGCAGGGTGCGCGCATCGGGCACTTGCACAAAGCCGGGCAGGCCGCCGCGCGGCGAGGCGTCCAGCAGGCCCTGCCCGCTCGTGCCCGCGCTGGCAAGGATGCACAGCGGCGCGTGGGCGATGAAGCGGCGCATGGTGTCGTCCAGATGGTCCAGCTGCTTGGCGCGCGAGCGCGCCGAGGCTTGCGGGTAGAGCTGACGCAGGGCTTGCAGTGATTCGATCATGGCGAGGCGGGCCTTTCTTGCTTGAGAGGTATCTGAACGAAAAATAGCGCCATTGCCCGCCAATGGGGCGATGGCGCTATTTTCTCAGGAGCAGGCCAAGGCAACGCTGAACACTTTACGGGCGCCCCCGTGGCGGTGATGCGGCCTGACGCGCGCCCAAGCTGAACGCGCGGCTTACAGCATCTCCACCGTCATCGCCGTGCCTTCGCCGCCGCCGATGCACAGCGTGGCCAGCCCCTTCTTCAGGCCGCGGCTTTTCAGGGCGTACAGCAGCGTGACCAGGATGCGCGCGCCGCTGGCGCCGATGGGGTGGCCCAGGGCGCAGGCGCCGCCGTTGACGTTGACTTTGTCGTGCGGCACTTTCAAGTCGTGCATCAGGGCCATGGGCACGACGGCGAAGGCTTCGTTGATTTCCCACAGGTCCACGTCCTCGACTTTCCAGCCGGCTTTTTCCAGCGCCTTCTGGCTGGCGGGCACGGGGGCGGTGGTGAACCAGCCGGGCTCTTGCGCGTGGGTGGCGTAGCTGACGATGCGCGCCAGGGGCTTGAGGCCCAGGGCCTTGGCGCGGCTTTCGGTCATGAGCACCACGGCGGCGGCGCCGTCGTTGATGCTGGAGCTGGCGGCGGCGGTGATGGTGCCGTCTTTCTTGAAGGCGGGCTTGAGGCTGGGGATCTTGTCGGCGTTGATGCGGCCGGGGCCTTCGTCGGTATCGACCACGCGCTCGCCCTTGCGCTCCTTGACGGTGACGGGGGTGATTTCGTCCTTGAACGCGCCTTTGGCGATGGCCTCTTGCGCGCGCTTGACGCTGGTCATGGCGAAGTGGTCTTGCTGCTCGCGGGTGAAGCTGTATTTGGCGGCGCAGTCTTCGCCGAAGGTGCCCATGCTGCGGCCTTCTTCGTAGGCGTCTTCCAGGCCGTCGAGCATCATGTGGTCGTAGACCTTGTCATGGCCCAGGCGGTAGCCGCCGCGGCCTTTTTTCAGCAGGTAGGGGGCGTTGGTCATGCTCTCCATGCCGCCGGCGACGATGACCTCGGCCGAGCCGGCCTTGAGCATGTCGGCGGCCATCATGATGGTTTTCATGGCCGAGCCGCAGACCTTGTGCACGGTGACGGCGCCGGTGGACAGCGGCAGCCCGCCCTTGAGCGTGGCCTGGCGCGCCGGGGCCTGGCCCTGGCCGGCCAT
>JAUMYI010000032.1 GCA_030528705.1 Comamonadaceae bacterium
CCTGACCCCGGCACTGGCTACACAGTGAGGGCTGCTTGGTTCCCCACCTGACCCGATTGGCTGCTTCACCATGCGGGAAGGCCCGTCGGCGGCGATTGTATGCGATCTGCCGCCGCCCAAAGGGCAATTGCTGGGTGCCCTTTGGGCAAATGGATTTTGGGGCTTGCTTGGGGGCAAGCCGGGGGGCATCAGCTCAGCAGCAGGGCGTCGTCGGCCAGTTTTTCGCCGCGGGTGCGCTCGAACATCTGCAACAGGTCGGGCACGTCCATGCCTTGGCGTTCGCTGCCGCTGACGTCCAGCACCACCTTGCCCTGGTGCAGCATGACGGTGCGACTGCCGTAGTCCAGCGCCTGGCGCATGCTGTGCGTGACCATCATGGCCGTGAGCTGGTTGTCCTCGATGATGCGCGCCGTCAAATCCATGACGAAGGCCGCCGTCTTGGGGTCCAGCGCGGCCGTGTGCTCGTCCAGCAACAAGATGCGCGAGGGCTGCAGCGAGGCCATCAACAGGCTGACGGCCTGGCGCTGGCCGCCCGAGAGCAAGCCGATGCGGTCCGTCAGGCGCTTTTCCAGCCCCAGGTTCAGGATGGCCAGTTTCTCGCGGAACAGTTCGCGGTTTTGCTTGTTCAGCGCAAAGCCAAAGCGGCGCTTGCGCCCGCGCGCCATGGCCAGGGCCATGTTCTCCTCGATGGTCAGGGCCTCGCAGGTGCCGGCCATCGGATCTTGGAAAACCCGCGCCACCAGATCGGCGCGCTGCCAGGCCTGCTTTTTGGTGACGTCGACGCCGTCGATCTCGATGCGGCCCGAGTCCATGATCAGATCGCCGGAGATGGCGTTGAGAAAGGTGGATTTGCCTGCGCCGTTGGAGCCGATGACGGACACGAACTGGCCGGTGGGGATTTCCAGGCTGGCGCCGCGCAGGGCCGGGTTTTCGATGGGCGTGCCGGGGTTGAAGGTGATGCGCAAATCAGTGGCTTTGAGCATGGAGCAACTCCTAGAAGGCCGTGCTTACTGGGCCAGCGATTTAAGACGGCGCTTGAGCAGCGGGAAGACCAGCACCAGGATGACCAGCACGGAGGCAATCAGGTTCAAGTCCTGCGACTGCAAACCAATCCAACTGCTGTTGAGCGCCAGCGCAATGAAAAAGCGGTAGAGCACGGCGCCGATGATGACAGCCAGCGTGGCCCACAGAATGCGCCGCGAAGGCAGCACGCTTTCGCCAATGATGACGGCGGCCAGGCCGATGACGATGGTGCCGATGCCCATGGAGATGTCCGAGCCACCCTGGCTTTGTGCAAACAGGGCGCCGCCCAGGGCCACCAGCGCGTTGGAGATGGCCAGGCCCACGAGCTTGGCCCAGCTGGTGGCCACGCCCTGGGCGCTGGCCATGCGCGGATTGGCGCCGGTGGCGCGCATGGCCAGGCCGCGCTCGGAGGCGAAATACCAATCCAGAATGAATTTGGCGATCAGCACGACAACGAGCAGGATCAGGGGCTTTTCGATGTAGTCGGCCCAGATGCCGGGCATCAGCACGGTGAACACCGTGGGCTCCAAAATCAGCGGCACATTGGGCTTGCCCATGATGCGCAGATTGATGGAGTACAGCGCGGTCATCATCAAAATGCCCGCCAGCAGATCCATGATTTTCAGGCGCACGTTGAGCCAGCCAGTGGCAAAGCCCGACAAGGCGCCGGCCAGTGTGGCGATGAAGGTGGCCAGGAATGGATCCTTGCCAGTCGAGATCAGCGTGGCTGCGACGGCGCCACCCAAGGGAAATGAGCCATCGACCGTCAAGTCCGGGAAGTTCAGGATACGAAAGGAGATCAGCACCCCAAGGGCAACCAGGCCGAAAATCAGGCCGATTTCCAGCGCCCCCATGAATGAGTAAAAAGTCATCGCAGCAAACTGTTTTTGATGGTGGTCAGGCTTTGTGGGGGTGGCGGTGTGGCAAACCCCAGTGAATGCGCCGATTGCGTCGCCTGCCATGGCCTTGCGGTCTTGCGCCTTGCAGGCGGCGGGGCATTGCGGTGCAGGCGCGGCAGTTGTGCAGTAAAGACTGCGGCCTGAACATCAGCAGGGCAGGCCAATTGCCTGCCCTGCTGTGATTGCCATGCGCAAAGGCCAACCCGCTTGAGCGAACTGCCTTTGTCAGATCAAGCTCTGGCGGTTAGGTTATTCAATCACCTCTTTGGCCGATTGAATCAGCTCCTGCGACAGGCTAACGCCTTGCGCTGCAGCAGCTTTGGGGTTGACGTAGAGCTCCAGATTGGTGCTGCGCTCGGAAGCGATGGCGCCGGGCTTTTCGCCATTGAGAATGCGCACGACGATCTTGCCGGTCTGGCGGCCCAGATCGCGATAGTCCACGCCCAGGGCGGCAATGGCGCCGCGCTTGACGCTGTCGGTGTCCGAGGCGACCAGGGGCAGCTTGGCATCGGTGGCTACCTTGACCAACGATTCGTAGGCCGAGACCACGTTGTTGTCGGTATTGGTGTAGATCACGTCCACCTTGCCCACCAGGTTGCGGGCTGCGGCCGTGATGTCCACGGTGCGTGGGGCAGTGGCTTCGACCAGCTCGATGCCCATCGGGGGCAGGATGCGCTTGAGTTCGTTGACCACCACGACGGAGTTGGCCTCGCCAGGGTTGTAGACCATGCCGATGCGCTTGGCGTTGGGCAGGATCTTCTTGATCAGATTGACCTGATCCTCCAGCGCCAGGGCGTCGGAGACGCCGGTGACGTTGGTGCCGCTGGGCTCCATGTTCTTGACCAGCTGGGCGGCCACTGGATCGGTGACGGCCGAGTACACGGTGGGGATGGTCTTGCTGGCTGCGACCACGGCCTGGGCCGAGGGCGTGGCAATGGCCACGATCACATCCGGGTTCTGGCCGATGTAGTTGCGCGCGATCTGGGCGGCGGTGCCAGGGTTGCCCTGCGCGCTCTGGTACTGCCACTTGAGCTTGTCGCCCTTGAAGCCGCTGGCTTCAAGCTCCTCCTTGATCCCATCGCGCACGGCGTCGAGTGCCGGGTGTTCGACGATGGCAGTGACAGCCACGGACTTGGCTTGCGCGTACGCGCTGGTGCTGGCCAGGGCGCTCAGGCCCAGCAGGGCAGCGGCAGCGGCCTGGAGCAACTGGCGGCGGCCAGCGCCGCGGGCGATCATGGGAATGCGGTTCATGCAACCTCCTTGGGGGATGGATGGGGACAATGCTTCATTCAGGGGCGGCAGCCACTAGGGGGCTGTTGAGATTGGGGGTGCGAAGCGGCTTTTCGCGGCAAAAGCCGCAGCTGCAAGGCGAAAACGCGCGCAGGGCAAGAACACCTTGCAAGCGTTTTCAACGCAGCAGTTGCGGGTTTTGAGCGAAAACACCGCCGCAACGCTCAATCTCAACAACCCCTAGGCATCCGGGCCGTTCAAGGCCATGGCAGGGGCTGCCAATGCGGCGGCAATCCTAACTGAAAAAAGATTCTTGCAAGGGCCCTGACGGGGGCTCTGGCATCAGGGCTATCACTGATTTGATACGGCTTTTTGGCCAGCCTTGCTGACATGGCCGCCGTTGAGCTGCCCATGCCATGAAGGCATGGGCAGCTCAGCGCGGGCTGGTGCTGCCGGTGTGCTGGCCCATGGGGGTATAGCTTTTCATTTGCAGATCGACGGCATCGCCGTCGTCTTGCAGCAAGATGCGCACGGGCAAATACCCGGTGGATGCGGCCAGCCAGATTTCAGCGCGCTGGTCGTCGGCTTTGCGTGGCAGGCGGCGCAGCTTGATGGCGGGCAGCGTGCCAGCCGGCAAGGGCAGCGATTGCTGGCCTTCGACCTCAAAGACCCAGCTTTCCTGTTTGTTGCTGGCCACGGTCCAGATGGGGATGCGCTGGCCCTTGGCGCGCAGGCTGGCATCGGCCGCTACGCGTGCGCCCAGCTGGAAGAACACGCTCAGGCGGTCTTGGGCATCTGGGGGCACGCTCTGGCTCTGGCCGCTGGCCACTGCAGTGACTGTGCCCGCAGCCGGGTCAAAGCGCAGATTGCGTTTTTTGCGCGCCGAATCCGTGAACTGCAAGGGCTGCAAATGCCCGGCCTGGATGCGCCCGCTGCTGACTTGTGAGCGGGCGCCCATCAGTGGCGCCTTGATGCTTTGCTCGGCCCGGTAGTTGCGCCCATCGTGCTGCCAATGCAGTTGCGCGCTGGCGCTGTAGGAAAAGCCGCTGATCTTGCCCTTGGCATCGAATTGCAAATGGGCCGCAGGCGGCATGAGCACGCTCGGCTGCGCGGTGGCAGGCGCTGTATCGGCCGCCTGGGCTTGATGCGCCATTGCCAGCGAGGCCGACAGCAGCAGCGCCGCGCAAGCCCATGCCTGGACAGGCCATGAGCCACTGCTGGCGTTGCAAGCGTTGCTGTTTTTTTGCTTGGATGCGCTGTTGGAGGGGAAAAGGGGGAGGCGAAAGCTCATGGCAAGGTCATGGAATGCTCTTTGGCAAACGGCCAGGTGTTTTGCAGCTGGCCCATCAAGGCATCGATTTGCCGCAAATTGCTCTCGATGCTGGCGCGCAATGTTTGCAGATCCTGGGTGTTGCTGCTCACGTGGCCGGTGATGGTTTTGGCGTCACCCAAGATGGCGTCAATCTGCTTGAGGCTTTGGCGGCTGGCTTGCAGCAATTGCGTCAGTTGCTGCGTGGCGCTTTGGGCGTCGCGCAGCACCCCGCGCTGCCCGAACAGCTGGCTGTCGGCATGGTTGACGGTGCGGTTGAGCGATTGCAGCAAGGTGTTGACTTGGATCAGGGCCTTTTGCAGTTGCTGCAGCTCCTGGCCCTGGCCCAGCAGAATCTTGAGCGCGCCGCCCTGGCTGGCCGCCTGGCTGAGATTGCCCCCCAGCTCATTGATGCGGGCCATACTTTGCGCCAGATCTGAATCACTGGCCGTCAGGCCGGTGAGGTTGTTGACCAGGTTGCGCACCGAGGCCATGAGCTGGGGGATTTCCGCCGAGGCATCGCCATAAAGCACGGGCCTGACGGCCCGGTCGGGCAGCGGCGGGTCATCCCAATCGCTGGTGTAGGCCTTGAGACTGGTGGCGCCCAGGATATTGCGCACCATGGTGAAGATGCTCGATTCGCGCAGGCGATGGGCGTTTTTCTCAGGCACTTCAATGTGGATGCGCACGCTGCCATCGTCTGTCAGCTCGATGCGACGAACTCTGCCAATAGGAAAGCCAGAGAAAGTCAAATCCATGCCCAGCGAGACGCCTTCCGAATCATCGGCTGTCAGCACCAGGGTCTGCTTGTTCTCAAATGCGCCGCGCGCATACAGCAAATAGCCCAAAGCGCCAATACTCAGCGCGATGGTGATGAGCATCAGCAAAATTGACTTGAAATGCAGATGTGGCACAGGCGCCAAAGGGGCCAGCCCCAGAGAAGGGCTGGGCACGGGGGGCTGCTGCGGTGCTGCGCGCTGTTTGCTGTGGCCATCGGCAGGCCCGGTCTGAGCAGTTGGGGCTGGCGGGGCAGAGGGCTGGTGCGGCTCTTGGCTCATGAACAGGTGCAGTCAGGGCGGGCGGCACGAAACGGCGTGGGGCAGACAGGCTGGGCAATGGAGATTTGCCGCATGCGATGCAGGGCAGGGCGCGTGCACCGCGGCGCTCAGTAGTAATTGGCGATCAAGGATAACACTTCCACCAGAGTGAGTAGGGCCAGCATGCGCGCCAGCGTGGCCAGTTCAGAATCACGCCGAAGCCCGTAGCGGGGATCGGTAAAGGCCGCCGTCAGCGGGATCAGAGCCACGATGTATCCGAAGGCGATGGCTTTGGCCGCAAAGATGAAGGTGAACAACGGCGTCATGGTGCGCCCAAAGGCGTGCGTGAATACCTCCAGGCCAGCCAGCGTGTAGCCATAGATGTTGAGGTAGAGCGTCACCATGACTGCGGCGCTGCCCATGGCCGCGAGCATGATGGCGGCATACACACCCATCAGCAGCCGCGGCAGAAACTCGACCCGCAGCGCATCAATGCCCGCAGCCTCCAGGCGTGCAAGATGCTTGCGATGCCGCAGCATGGCCAGCTCGGCGCCCAGCGGGATCGTCAGCTTGATGGCCGCAACCAGTGCAGCGGCCAAGGGCACGACCTCCACCAGCAGAATGCGCACCATCAGACTGGGGGTGAAATGCGCCAGGCCAAAGCCTTGCAGCGTCTGCTGGGTGATTTGCGTCGCCACGCTGCCCAAAATGTAGGCAATGAGCAAAAAGCCCAGCAAAGACCAGCGCAGGCGGGCATAGACCTGGGCCGTGACGACCTGCCAGATGCGCCACCAGTGCCGCCCAGGGCGGCACAAGAGCACCAGCATGGAGCTGCCCAGGTACAGATTGCTCCACCAAAGCAGCCACCATTCGTGCGCATGCTGCCCGAAACTGCCCGAGTCCGTTCCATGGGTTGAAAGACGGGGGGGCGCTGGCGGCGCGACAGGCACGAAGCGATGCATGGTCACGATTCAGGATGAGATCACGATTTTTTGGGGAGCCTGTCTTTTCAGAATCGGCTCAAAATCTTGGTGCGAGCGGGCGGCTCTGATGCCACGGCAAAACCCATGCCAGCCAGAGTGCGGGCCCCTGTATAAGGGCCTGCCCAAAATGGCAATCAAGCGAATTGGGGCGGTCTGCAGCCATTGCAAAGCCATGGTTCGCTTTGCTCCTTGCTGCCCATCCCAAAGTTTCTTGCCCGCGCGCGCCGATTGAACAGGCTCTGAGCCGTTCAGCTGTTGCGTGAAGGGTCTGGATCGAAGCTCGCCCCCGGTGGCAAAGGGGCATTGGCGCCTACAAGCATGTGGGCCATGCGCGGCGCAACCGGGCGCGGCAGCGAAACCGATTGCATGGCCGCCGCACCATTGCGCTGACGCTCGTCACGGCCTGCATTGACGCCGCTGCGTTGACTGCGCGCACCGCCGCGCAAATAGCGATTGCGCGCGTCGTAACGTGGCACGAAGCGTGAGAGCTCCGTCAAGGCCATTTCATAGACGCCGCGCTTGAACTCCACGACCACGTCCAGCGGCACCCAGTAGTCGTTCCAGCGCCAGGCATCGAACTCTGGATGATCGGTGGCGCGCAAGTTCAAATCCCAGTCATTGCCCAGCAACTGCAGCAAATACCAAATCTGCTTCTGGCCTCTGTAGTGGCCACGGGCGTCACGGCGGATAAAGCGATCGGGCACCTCATAGCGCAACCAGTCACGGGTACGGGCAATGATGCGCACATGATGGGGGTGCAGGCCGACTTCTTCATGCAGCTCCCGGTACATGGCCTGCTCGGGTTTTTCACCACGATCAATTCCCCCTTGGGGGAATTGCCAACTGTGCGTCTTGATTCGCTTGCCCCAGAAAACCTGGTTTTTCTGGTTGAGCAATATGATGCCGACGTTCGGTCTGAAACCTTCCCTGTCCAGCATAATTGCACCTTTTTTGTAACTGGGCCGTATTATGCCTTGCGCGCCCGCTGGCGCAATCGGCGCATACCCGAACAACGCGGGGTGCAGCTTGCGGCGCGCTGCCTCGGTGACCTGCCGGTTGCGGTTGGCGGCAAGCGGCGTTTGGCCCCGAGAGCATCTGCGATGAAAGCATCGACGTTTTTTATCTCCACCTACAAAGAGGCGCCAGCCGACGCCGAAGTCATCAGCCATCAACTCATGATGCGCGCCGGGCTGATCCGCCGCGTCAGTGCCGGTATCTACACCTACATGCCCATGGGGCTGCGCGTGCTGCACAAGGTGCAGGCCATTGTGCGCGAGGAGATGAACCGCGCCGGGGCGGTGGAGATGAGCATGCCCATGGTGCAGCCCGGCGAGCTCTGGCAAGAGACTGGGCGCTTCGAAAAAATGGGGCCTGAGCTGCTGCGCGTGCTCGACCGCCATGGGCGGGACTTCGTCATCCAGCCCACCAGTGAAGAAGTCGTCACCGACGTGGCGCGCAATGAGCTGCGCAGCTACAAGCAGCTGCCGGTGAACTTCTATCAGATCCAGACCAAGTTCCGCGATGAGCGCAGGCCACGCTTTGGGCTGATGCGCGGGCGCGAATTCATCATGAAGGACGCCTACAGCTTCGACAAGGACATGGCAGGCGCGCAGCGCAGCTACGAAGGCATGCGCCAAGCCTACCGCAACATCTTCGACCGCTTTGGCCTGCGCTATCGCGCCGTGGCGGCCGACAGCGGCGCCATTGGCGGGGATTTGAGCGAGGAGTTCCAGGTCATCGCCGCCACGGGCGAAGACGCCATCATTTACGCACCCGAGAGCGATTACGCCGCCAATCTGGAAAAGGCCGAGGCCCTGGCGCCCCAGCAGCCGCGTGCGGCCGGCAGTGCCGCGCTGCAAAAAACGCCCACGCCCGGCAAGAGCACCTGCGCCGATGTGGCCGCCCTGCTGGGGCTGCCGCTGCAGCGCACGGTCAAATCGTTGGTGCTGGCCACCGACCAGCTCGATGCGCAAGGCGCCGCCGCCGGCACGCAGCTCTGGCTGCTGCTGCTGCGCGGCGACCACGACATGAATGAGATCAAGGTCGGCAAAGTGCCTGGCCTGGATGCGGGCTTTCGCTTTGCCAGCGAGGCCGAAATCGCGGCGCACTTTGGCAGCAAGCCCGGCTATCTGGGCCCCGTTGGCCTAGAGCGTGAAGGCGCGCGCGCCGTCAAGATCGTGGCCGATCGCGAAGTGGCCGTCATGAGCGACTGGGTCTGCGGCGCCAACGAACCCGATTTCCACTACACCGGCGTGAACTGGGGGCGCGACCTGCCCGAGCCCGATCAAATCGCTGATCTGCGCAACGTCGTGGCCGGAGATTTGTCGCCCGATGGCAAAGGGGTGCTGGCGCTCGAGCGCGGCATCGAGGTGGGGCACATCTTTTATCTGGGCACGAAATACAGCCAGGCCATGGGGGCCACCTTTCTGGATGAAGACGGCAAGCCGCGCTGCTTTGAAATGGGCTGCTACGGCATCGGCATCTCGCGCCTGCCGGCAGCGGCCATCGAGCAGAACCACGATGAGCGCGGCATCATCTGGCCCGACGCCATCGCGCCGTTCACGCTCGTGATCTGCCCGATTGGCATGGATCGCAGCCAGGCCGTGCGTGAAGCTGCCGAGCAATTGCACGCCGAACTGCTGGCGCGCGGCGTGGACGTGATCCTGGACGATCGCGGCGAGCGCCCCGGCGCCATGTTTGCCGATTGGGAGCTGATTGGCGTGCCGCACCGTGTCGTGATTTCGGAACGGAATTTGAAAGAAGGCCAGATCGAGTACCAACACCGTCGCCAAACCAGCGCAGAAAGGGTAACATTGGGTAACGTCACAGCCTTTCTGCAAGAGCGTGGCGTGTTGTAAAAGCCTGCCTCAAGTCCTGTGTGCTGCCCCGCGTTGCACTGCCGGAGAAGAGGCAGCAAGCGGCGCCGGCAGCTTTTCCATGAAGCGCGGGCGGCGCACAAGACTTTCTCGACGATGGCGACGAACAACAGCAAGCACACACAGCATGGTGCGGCAGACTGGACGCAGCAGAGGGTTCAGCAGCGGCCAGTAGGCCACGCGGCCCACATCACCCGGCGGCGCCTGCTCAGCCTGTGCGCAGGGGCTTTGGCTGCACCGGCAGCATCCCTGTGGCCGTGGCAAGAGGCAGGGGCCCAGCAATTGGAAGAGCCTTTGGTTGATTCCGTGCGCTCGGCATTGCAAGCGGCCATTGCCAATGCCACCCCGCCAGAGCCTGTGTTTGCAGACACCGCCAGCCGCCTGGCCTATCTGCGCTGGCTGACGGCCACCAGCGACAAGCTGGCTCGGCGCATGCCCAGCGTGGCCGTTCGCCACGAATTTCTGCAAACCGTTTGGTACGAAAGCAAGCGCGCCGGCCTTGACACGGCCATGATTCTGGGCCTGATCCAGGTCGAAAGTGGCTTTCGCAAGCACGTGGTCTCGCACGCCGGGGCCTTGGGCTACATGCAGATCATGCCGTTCTGGACGCGCGTGATCGGCGATGGCGATCCGGCCAAGCTGTTTCACATGCAAACCAACTTGCGTTTTGGCAATGTCATCATGCGCCATTACCTGGACATTGAAAAAGGCAATCTGTTCATGGCCCTGGGGCGCTACAACGGCAGCAGGGGCCGGGCCACTTACCCGAATGCGGTGTTTGCCGCCCAGCGCCATTGGGAGTTCCACGACCGGCCTCATCTGCCAGCGGCAGCACAGACTGCAACAGGGTGAAATTTTTCACCGTTTGCGATATTCTTGAGCCCCAGGGTTTGGAGAAGTACGACACATTTTCTTGGTGGGAGTTTGCAGCGGCTTAGGCCGCTGCTTTTTCTTTGGCCCAACCCAATTCCATCTCCCGTTTGGCATGCATCACAGCGCTGATGCGTTCAGGCTGGCGGTGTCCTGATCTTTGGGCTCCAGCCCTTCGGCACACAGACGGGTGACCAGCACCTGGTCGATGCGGTAGCTGTCCACGTCCATGACCTCGAACTTGTAGCCGCCCCAATTGACCGAATCCGTGCGGCGCGGGATGCGGCGCAGCATCACCATCAGAAAACCCGCCATGGTGTCGTAGTCCTCGAAGTGCGGGAACTCGTCAATGCGCAGCGCGTGGACCACGTCCTCAATGGGCGTGATGCCATCAATGAGCCAGGAGTGCTCGTCGCGCTGCACGATCAGCTCCTCGTCGTCTGGGCCGATCAGGTCGCCCATGACCGTGCTCATGACGTCATTGAGGGTGACCACGCCCACTACCAGGCTGTACTCGTTGACCACCACGGCAAAGTCTTCGCCAGCCTGGCGGAACTGCTCCAGGGTTTCGGCCAGTGACAGTCGGTCGGGGATCACCAGCGCCTTGTGCAGCAGGCTGTCATCGCTCAAAGAGATGGGTTGATTGTTCAGCGCGCGCTGCAGCAAGTCTTGGGCATCGACGTAGCCAATCACGTGGTCGATGTCGCGGTCGCACACCGGGTAGGTGGAATAGGGCTCGGCGCCAATGCGGGCCCGGATCAGCGCATCGCTGTCGTTTTGCAGGAAAAAGGCAATGCGGTCGCGCGCCGTCATGGCGCTGGTCACCAGGCGGTTGTCCAGGTCGAACAAGTTGGCGATGACGCGCTGCTCGCTCTGGGCCAATACCCCAGCCTGCGTGCCGGCCTCGGTCATGGCCAGAATGTCCTCGGAGGTGATGCGCTCGTCGCGCAACATGGGCAGGCCCAATGCCTTGAACACCAGATCGCTGATCTTGCTGTAGAACCAGACCAAGGGTTTGAGCAGCGTCATCACCAGCAGCATGGGGCGATAAACCCGCATGGCCACGCGCTCGGGCTCGACCATGCTCAGCCGCTTGGGCAGGATGTCGGAGAACAGAATGAACAGCGAAGTGATCAGCAGGAATGAAAGCCAAAAACCCAATGTGCTGGCATGGCTGCTGTCCAGCCAGTGCGCCAGCACGCTGCCGATGAAGGGGCTGAAGGCGCCTTCGCCGATGATGCCGCCGAGAATGGCAATGCCGTTTTGCGCCACTTGCACGACGGTGAAGTAGTCGCCCGGTTGCTCCTGCATTTGCAGCACCTTGGGCGCGCGCTGATCGCCATCTGCGGCCAACTGCCGAAGCCGGATGCGCCGCGAGGCCGCCAGGGCTATTTCCGCCATCGAGAAAAAGCCGCTGGCGACGATGAGCACAACGATCAAGAACAGGCTTTGCTGGGTGGACATAAAGACAAGGGCCTCATTCCATGGTTGAGCGCCCGCATCAAGCTCGTGAACAGGTGCTCAATGGCAGCATCACTCCTGAAAAGGCATGGGGTGCGCGGAACCCGCCCGCCCGCGCGCAGGAAAGGCGCTGCGCGCACAGCATACGAGACTTTCAGGGGCGCCGGCGTCCGCTGATGGCCAAGCCGCTGTGTTGCAAGGGCGAGATGCCGCCTTTGTGGCCGGATTTGTTGCGGCTGCCGGCATTGCCGCTGCGGCGGCGTGTGCGCTCGGCCATGCTGTCTACGCTGGTGCGCATGGGGTCTGGCTGGCGACCGCTATCGCCGCGGTAGGCCGGCGCTAGAGACATGCCTGCCTGTGTGCCCAGGTGTGCATCAGCGCGCAGCATGGGGTCGCGCGGTGGGCGCTGTTGCTGGCCCGTGGCGTTGCCCGCACCGCTGCGTGCTTTACTGGCGCTGCGCTGTGGCTTGCTCGATGGTGCACGTGCCCGGCCGCTGGCGCCCGGGCCTTCGTCCTTGGCTGCTGTTGCCGGACGGTTGCTGCGCCCGCCGGCGCGGAAGCGGTTGCGTCGCTTGATGGGCTTGCCATTGGCATCCAGCGGACGGTTGCTGGATGCCGGTGTGGCAGGGGCTGCTTCTGCGCCGTCCTGCGCGTGTGGCGCCTGCTGCTGCGGCGCTTGGCCCGATGGCCCGGCAGGGGGGGAGGGCTGGGCCTTCTTGCGGCTGGGCGCGGCGCTTTTCTTGGCGCTGATGCGTTCGAGCATTTCGCGCCGCGCGGCCTTGGCCGCGGCCTGCATGACTTCGCGGCTGGGCGGCTTGCCAGCCCCGCCCCACAGGGTCTGGCGCCCCATGGCAATGGGCTCTGCCACTTCGCCTTCTGCGGGGCCGAATTCGGGCATGGGCTCGACGGGGATCTCCTGCTTGGTAAAGCGTTCAATCTCCATCATGAAGCCCTCTTCGTCGAGGCAGACCAGGCTGACGGCATGGCCCTGGTTGCCGGCGCGGCCCGTGCGGCCGATGCGGTGCACGTAGTCCTCGGGCACGTTGGGGATTTCGTAGTTGACGACGTGCGGCAGCTCGTCGATGTCGATGCCGCGCGCGGCAATGTCCGTGGCCACCAGCACGCGCAGCTCGCCGGACTTGAAGCGCGAGAGCGCCTGCGTGCGCGCCGACTGACTCTTGTTGCCGTGCAGCGCCATGGCGGAAACGCCGTTCTTGTTGAGGAACTCTGCCACGTGGTTGGCGCCGAACTTGGTGCGGGTGAAGACCAGCACCTGGCTCCAGTCGCGCGAGGTGATGATGTGCAGCAGGGCCGCTTTTTTCTGCTGGCGCCCGACAGGGCAGATCACCTGGCTGATGCGCTGCACGGTGGTGTTGGGCGGCGTGACTTGGATGTGTTGCGGATTGCGCAGCAGGCCCTGGGCTAGCTGCTTGATCTCATCGCTGAACGTGGCCGAGAACAGTAGCGATTGCTTTTGCGCAGGCAGCAGCGCCAGCACTTTGCGCACGTCGTGGATGAAGCCCATGTCGAGCATGCGGTCGGCTTCGTCGAGCACCAAATACTGCACGCCGCCCAGCTCCACGTGGCCCTGGGCGTGCAAGTCCAGCAGGCGACCGGGCGTGGCCACCAGGATGTCCACGCCTTTTTGGATGCGTTGGATCTGCGGCGTCATGCCGACCCCACCGAAGATCACGGTGGACTGGATGTCCAGGTATTTGCTGTAGGCGCGGATGTTGTCTTCAATCTGCGCGGCCAGCTCACGGGTGGGGGTGAGGATCAGGGCGCGGATGGCCCGGGTCTGGCCTGCGGGCGCCGGGGTTTGGCGCAGGCGTTCGAGCAGGGGCAAGGTAAAGGCCGCCGTTTTGCCGGTGCCGGTCTGGGCGCCGGCTAGCAGGTCGTGCCCGGCAAGAATCAAGGGGATGGATTGGGCTTGAATGGGAGTGGGCTGGGTGTAGCCCAGCTCTGTCACGGCCGCGATGATGTCGGCCGACAGCGTCAAGGATTCAAATGTCACAGCAGGGGGCACTCAGAGGTGCTCGGGGTTGGGTTATTGCCCGCAGTCAGCAAGGGACGCTGGGCTGCGCAGTACAGGGCGGTAGGCGTTGTTGATTAGAATTGTGCGGCTGTGGAAAGCGCGGTCCAGCCAGCCGGGGCAACGCAACGAAAGTCTATGGTTTTGGTCGACTGCAATCCAAAACGCGCGCATTCTCTCACAAGAAGCGCAGGCCTGTGGATTTTTCTGTATCCGTATGAAATCTTCTCCGCCATGAGCTGGCCTGCGCGGAGTTTGTTTTTTTAGGAATTGATTTTTCAATGGCACAGTATGTGTATTCGATGAACCGTGTGAGCAAGACGGTTCCTCCCAAGCGACAGATTCTCAAAGACATTTCCCTGAGCTTTTTCCCAGGGGCGAAGATCGGCGTGCTGGGCCTGAACGGCTCGGGCAAATCCAGCCTGCTGAAAATCATGGCCGGGCTGGACAAGGAGATCGAGGGCGAGGCCATCCCGATGCCGGGCCTGAAGATCGGCTATCTGCCGCAGGAGCCTCAGCTCAATCCGGAGCAAACGGTGCGCGAGTGCGTTGAAGAGGCCATGGGCGAGGTGCTGGCCGCGCGCGCCGAGCTGGAAAAAGTCTATGCCGCCTATGCCGAGCCCGATGCGGATTTTGATGCACTGGCGGCTGAGCAGGCGCGCCTGGAAGGCATCATTGCTGCGGCCGGCACGGATTCCGAACACCAGTTGGAAATTGCCGCTGATGCCTTGCGCCTGCCGCCCTGGGATGCCGTGATCGGCCACCTCTCGGGCGGGGAAAAGCGCCGCGTGGCCCTATGCCGCCTGCTGCTGTCCAAGCCTGACATGCTGCTGCTCGATGAGCCGACCAACCACCTCGACGCCGAAAGCGTGGATTGGCTCGAGCAGTTCCTGCAGCGATTCCCTGGCACGGTCGTGGCCATCACGCACGATCGCTACTTCCTGGACAACGCGGCCGAGTGGATTCTGGAACTCGACCGCGGCCACGGCATCCCCTACAAGGGCAATTACAGCGAATGGCTGACGCAGAAACAGGCGCGCCTGGAGGCCGAGCAAAAGGGCGAGGAGGCGCGCGCCAAGGCACTGAAGAAAGAACTGGAGTGGGTGCGGCAAAACGCCAAGGGCCGCCAGGCCAAGAGCAAGGCGCGCATTGCCCGTTTTGAGGAGCTGTCGGACTACGAATACCAAAAGCGCAACGAGACGCAGGAGATCTTCATCCCGGTGGCCGAGCGCCTGGGCACCAAAGTGATCGAGTTCAAGAACGTCAGCAAGTCCTTTGGCGACCGCCTGCTGATCGACAATCTCAGCTTCAACATCCCGGCTGGCGCCATCGTCGGCATCATCGGCCCCAATGGCGCGGGCAAGTCCACGCTGTTCAAGCTCATCGCCGGGCGTGAGCAGCCCGACAGCGGCACGGTGGAGATCGGGCCCACCGTGCAAATGGCTTACGTGGATCAGGCGCGCGATGACCTGGCCAACGACAAAACCGTTTGGGAGGACATCTCCGGCGGGCTGGACATCATCACCGTGGGCAAGTTCCAGATGCCCAGCCGGGCCTATGCCGGCCGCTTCAACTTCAATGGCGGTGACCAGCAGAAAAAGGTCGGCAATCTCTCTGGTGGGGAGCGCGGCCGCCTGCATCTGGCCAAGACCCTGCTGACCGGCGGCAACGTGCTGTTGCTCGATGAGCCATCGAACGATCTGGACGTGGAAACCCTGCGCGCGCTGGAAGATGCTCTGCTCGAATACGCCGGCACAGTGTTGGTCATCAGCCACGACCGCTGGTTCCTCGACCGCATTGCCACGCACATTCTGGCTGCAGAAGGCGACAGTCAATGGGTATTCTTCGATGGCAACTACCAGGAATACGAGGCCGATAAGAAAAAGCGCCTGGGCGAGGAGGCTGCGCAGCCCAAGCGGGTGCGCTTCAAGGCGCTGAAATAATCAGCGTGCGCCTTTGCTGGCCGGGCTGCCCATCCTTGCCGAGAGGAACGGCCCGCGCCTAACACTGAGTGAGGCGGTTGCCGAGGCAGGCGGCCATCGCGCCAGCAGCACGGCTTGGGCAGGCCACAGGCCCCACGCCCTGTGTAGTGCCTGATGTAGAGGAGGAATGACCCATGGTGCAAAACCAGGCCAATTGGCAAATATTCAGAAATGGGGTGATCGCGGCCTTGCGCGAAAGCTCGGGCCTGATTCGCCGGGTGCTGCGAGACACCGGCGCGCGGGTAGCGCAAAATCAGGAGGGCGGCGCCGGCCCTGCCAATCCACAGCTGATTTCCAAGGCATTGCGCTGGATGGATTTGCAGCACGAGCAATGGGTGCAGGCCTACCCGGGCTATTTGCTGCAGGCATTCTCGGAGGTGCTGGAGTTCGATCCCTACAGCCAAGACGATGAAGTCATCTCCGGCCTGGGCGACATCGATTTGCACACCTCGTTCTCAATCCAATCCAAATCCGACCTGATGCATGTGCACCGCACCTTGGATGCGGCGGTGGAAAACGCGCTGGAGCGTCTGGATGGCTTGGTCAGTGCGGCGCGGGGCTACGACTACATCCGCAGCAACCGCAATTCCTTGCGACCGGAAAACTATCTGCATGCCATGCAGAAAATGCTTGAAGCCAGTGAGGGGGAGGAAATCGTCAGGGTCTTGATTCTGAAGAGCTTTGCCGTAGCGTTGGCCCCGGCGCTCAATCGCACCTACTTCCTGCTGAGCAATCAAATGTCAGAGGCGGGCATCGAGTCGGTGCAGAAACGGGCCACCGGCTTTGGCGCCATGACCACTGGCTTTGGCGATGTGTCCTACCTGCAGGCCAGCGCCGCGGATCCAGCGGCAGAGCGGCTGCTGACCAGAGAGGAGTTGCTGGAAGGTCTTGGGGCCGATGCCCCGCACTACATGCTCAAAGGCAAAAAACCGCGCCAGGCTGCGCAGGCACAGGCTCTTGCCGAGCCTGGCGTTGCTGCCTCGCCAGTGCCGCCCCAGGGGGGGGCGCCGGCAGCGCCGCCTCAGCAGGCTCCGCGCCCATCGCCACCGGCGACAGCGCCGACTGACAGCTCAGAGCAGGGCAGGCTCAACAGTCTGCAGGATTTGCTGCTTGCAGTGGTCAAGGATGTGGCCCACCTGCAGCCTTTGAAGGAAATCGTGGCGCAACTGCAGCCCTGCCTGCGTCGCCTGGTGCAAAACGATCCGGCCTTCTTGCGCGACTCCCATCATCCGGCACGTTTGTTCTTGAGCAAAATCCAGGCTGCCGCCAAGCAGTTCCCCCATGTGGAGAGCCCTGGGTGCCAGGATTTTCTGCGCCGAGTAGCCAGCATCAGCGCCACTGGTCGCCTGGCGCAAGCCCGCTCGGCAGAGCCCTTCAAACTGGCCTATGCCCAGTTGCAAGCGGGCGAAATGGGAGTGGCGGCGGTGACGACGACTCAGGCACCACAGGCTACAGCGCGCGCACCCTCTTCAAGCCAGCCTGCCGCCGCCAAGCCTGCGCCCTCGCCCCAGGCGCAGGCCTTGTTCGATGCCGTCGTGGCGCGGGCACAGGCATTGCCGTTTTTCGCTGCTGCCGATCCCTGGGTGCAGAAATTCATCGCAGGGCCTTGGGCCAAGGTCATCGTGCGTGCGATTTTGCGCCAAGAGCCGCAGCAGGCAGCTGGAGCAGATGTGCAAACCTTACTGGCCAAGGATCCCAAAGGTTATGCGGCGCTGGTGCCGCTGCTGCTCACCAGCGTGCAGCAGCAATACTTGCGGCAGGCAGAGCCAGGCTTGCTGCACTCCATCGCCGAAATGCACCAAAAGCTGCACGTCGGCCTGTTGAGTGTGGGGGTTGATCGCAGTCAGGCCGAATCGGTCGTTGCCAAGATCAGAAAACTGCACCATCAAGCCTTGGCTGCGGCCGCACCAGCGGGAGCCAGCGCCGCTGCTCAGCCCGATGGCAGCACACTGCCCAAGTTGACGCATGAGCACACGGCGCCCGATGCCCCAGCGCCTGAGGCGCTACCCAATGAAGGCACAGGCCAGTTGCCCGAGGCATTGCAGAACATGCGTGTGGGCCATTGGTACATGATTGGGGAGACAGGGCAGCCATTGCGCACCCAGCTGACCTGGGCCAACCCCGAGCGGGGGCTGATGATGTTCACTTCCGCCGATGGCAGCAATCAAACCATGACCTACCGCCGCCTGGTGCAGCTGTACCAGCAGGGGCACTTTATGGCGCTGGACGAATCATGAGCCTGCATCCTGTGCAAAGCCTTTGAGCAAGCCAGGCTCTGTTGAGACTGCGTATTGCAGCGGTGTTTGCGCACAAATTTGCGCAGAGGCTGCGTTGAACATGCGTGCAAGCTGTGCGAGCTTGTGCGCATTTTGTTTTG
>JAUMYI010000337.1 GCA_030528705.1 Comamonadaceae bacterium
CCTGCACGGCATTGCCCCAGCCGCGCCAGCGCGCGCTGAGCTGCTCCACGGCAAAGCCGTCGCAGGCCACGTCCGCCGTGGCGGCCACCAGCGCGGCCAGCAGTAGGGCCGCCAGAATCCAGGGCGCGTGTGCACTCAGCGTCAGCGGCAGCAGCAGGCCCGCCAGCCCCAGCGCCGCCAGCGTGGCGGCCATCAGCCATTGCCCGGACAGCACCAGGGCGCGCGAGCGCCGCCGCGCTTGCCCGGCAGGCAGACGCCAGCGTTCGATGTGGGGCGCCCAGAAAAAACGCAGCCCCCAGGGCGCCCACAGCAAAGCCGTCAGCCCCGCCACGGTCAGCGAGGCCCCGGCATCGCGCAACAGCGTGGGCAAGGCCTGCGTGACCAGCCCGGTGACGATGGTTTGCGTGATATACACCCCGCCAATGGCGGCCAGCACGTGCGGCCAGCCTGGCGCGGGGCAGTGGGGTGAGGGAGGTGTGCCCATGGGCGAAAGCGGCGGCGGAAAAATGGAAAACGAAGCGGCCATTGCAAACCGCGGCTGCGCGCATGGCGCGGATGGCGTGAATGCCGTGCGGCCATCTGCGCCTGCCGATGCGCCTGCGGGCCGCGCCAAGCCTGGCGGGGAGCGCGCCATACAATCGTTTGCAATTACATGAGAATGCGTATCATCTTTTGAGCCGTTCGGGCCGATGCGCGGTTTCGGGGCGGAATTTGTCGATTACGGAAAATGCCTATGCACACACGCCATGCACCAGTGCAAGACCCGGCCCGGCTGATGGATAGCGCCTTGGGCGGCGTACCCCAGGCTTGGCGGCAGGCCATTTGGCTGGAGCGCCCCAACGAAGGCATCAACCTTTGCGGCATGAATGGGCGGCCTGGCGAGGATTGGGCCTTTGAGTCCGCCTCCGCGCCCGCGTTGGCCTTGAGCATCCTGCTCGAAGGCCGGATGGAGGCCGCATTCGAGGATGGCGCCGCCTTTGGCCTGGGCGCGGGCCAGGCCTTGCTGATGGCCGCTGGCCAGCACACCCGCGGCTGGAACGTGCTCTCTGGCGCCGGGCCGTTTCGCCTGCTCAATCTGCACTTGAGCCCGCAGGCGCTGCGAGGCCTGACCGGCATGGACATGCAGGACATGCAGGCCCTGCTGCGCCAGGCCCGCCACGGCATGCGCCACCTCGACGCCTGTGCGACCGTGCTGCCGGTGTTCAGCCAGTTGCAGCGCATCGCCGTGGATCTGGCACGCCAGCAGGGCTGCTTGCCCGATTGCAAGGCCAAGAGCGCCTTGCTGTGCGCCAAGGCCGCCGAGGCCCTGGCCGCTGTGTTCCAGCATTGCAGCCTCGAGCAAGGTCACGCCCAATTGCGGCGCGCCGTGCCGGCCGATCGGCCCCGGCTGCTGCGGGCCAATGCCCTGCTGGAGAGCGCCTGCGAGCAGCCCTGGAGCGTGGCCGCGCTGGCCCAGGCCGTGGGCCTGAACGAGAAACGCCTGCAAGCGGGTTTTCAGGCCCTGTACGCATGCAGCGTGCACGAGCGCCTGACCGCCATCCGGCTGGACGCGGCCCAGAGCCTGCTGGCCCAGGGCCACTCCATCGCCCAGACCGCGCAGCGCTGCGGCTTTGGCAGCGCAAGCCATTTCAGCAAGGTCTTCAGCCAGCATCTGGGGCTGTCTCCCAGGCAGTGGGTCAGCGGGCAACTAGGTGAATAGCCTCCGATACCGTCACGTCACATCACTGCGGCGGCGCTCAATCGGCCATGGCCTCGACCAGAAAGCGCAGGCGCTTGCGGCCCATCCATT
>JAUMYI010000338.1 GCA_030528705.1 Comamonadaceae bacterium
CGGCATTGCCATTGCTCAGCGCCAGCAATGGGTAGCGCGCCGCCAGCCAGTCCAGCGCCTGGGCCACCTCGGCAAACGGCTGCACCCGCTGGCGCGCGGCAAAAAACACCTCGAAGGCCTGCTGCGCGCGCTGCCCTGGGGCCTGCTCACCAGCGGCCTGCATGGCCAGGGCGATGGTTTGCAGACGCAGAAACGACAAATCGTGGGCCCGCTGCGGATGGGCCGCCTCGACCTGCGCGCGCCAGGCCCGCGCCGCCCCCTGCTCGGCCCAGCGCCGCGCCGCCGCCGGGGTGTGCGCCTGCATCCAGGCCAGCAGCTCGGCCTCGGCCTGTTCAATGGCTGGCCAGACGGGCCAGAGCGTATCGTCCAGATCCAGCGAAATGGCCTGGATGCGCGCCGCTGACGCAGCTTGGCGTTCTTTTTGATCTGCATGGCATATCGTCATGCGCAAAAGCATAGGGCATCGCGCTGCCCCGATGCGCAAGCCGCTCGATTCCACGCCGCGCACGATTCATACAGCCCCATGCCGCGTCGGCCCGATAATCGCGCCCCATGAATCCGCGCCTTCAATCCCTGCATCCCTATCCCTTCGAGCGCCTGCGCCAGTTGTTTGCCGGCGTGGCGCCCAATCCGGCGCTGGCGCCCATCAGTCTGGGCATTGGCGAGCCGCGCCATGCCACGCCGCAACTGGTGCTCGATGCCTATGCCCAGGCCCTGCACGATCCGGGCCTGGCCAGCTACCCGGCCACGGCCGGCACGCCGGCGCTGCGCCAGGCTTGCGCGCAGTGGCTGCAGCGCCGCTATGGCGTGCAGGCCGATGCCGAGCGCGAAATCCTGCCGGTCAATGGCTCGCGCGAGGCGCTGTTTGCGCTCACCCAGGCCGTCGTCGATCCCGGCGATGCGCAGGCCATCGTCGTCTGCCCCAACCCCTTCTACCAAATCTACGAGGGCGCGGCGCTGCTCGCTGGCGCGCAGCCGTATTACGTCAACAGCGATCCCGCGCGCAATTTCGCCGTGGATTGGGACAGCGTGCCGCACGAAATCTGGCAGCGCACGCAACTGGTGTTCACCTGCTCGCCGGGCAACCCCACCGGCGCGGTGATGCCGCTGGCCGAGTGGGACAAGCTCTTTGCCCTCAGCGAGCGTTACGGCTTCGTCATCGCCAGCGATGAGTGCTACAGCGAGATCTATTTTCAGGATGAAGCGCCGCTGGGCGCGCTGCAGGCGGCGCGCCAGCTCGGGCGCGACTGGCAGCGCCTGGTGATGCTCACCAGCCTGTCCAAGCGCAGCAACGTGCCGGGCATGCGCAGCGGCTTCGTGGCCGGCGATGCGCGCATCCTGCAGCAGTTCCTGCTCTACCGCACCTACCACGGCTGCGCCATGGCCCCGCCGGTGCAGGCCGCCAGCATCGCCGCCTGGGGCGATGAGGCGCACGTGGCGCGCAACCGCCAGCTCTACCGTGAGAAGTTCGCCCAGGTCACGCCCGTGCTGCAGCCCGTGCTGGACGTGCGCCTGCCCGATGCAGGCTTTTACCTGTGGGCCGGCATCCCGCCGCAGCTGGGCCTGAGCGATACGGAGTTTGCCCGCGCGCTGTATGAGCAGCAGGCCGTCACCGTGCTGCCCGGCAGCTATCTGGCGCGCCAGGCCGCGGGCATCAACCCCGGCGCAGGCCGCGTGCGCATGGCGCTGGTGGCCGAGACCGCCGAGTGCCTGGAAGCCGCCCGGCGCATCGCGGCCTTCGTGCGCAGCCTGCAGGGCTGATGCCCCTGCCTTGAACAGGCCCTGAA
>JAUMYI010000339.1 GCA_030528705.1 Comamonadaceae bacterium
ACGCGGCTGGCATCCCAGGGGTTGCGGCAGGGCGCGGCCTGCGCCTGGCCGATGGCGGCGATGGCGGCGTTTTCGTTGCCCGAGCCCATGGCGAACTCGTCGCAGCTGAGCTTGCCCAGCGTGACCGCGCCGGCATCGGTCAGTTTCTGCACCACGGTGGCATCGAAGGGCGAGCGGTAGCCGGCCAGCATCTTCGAGGCGGCGGTGCTGGGCCAGCCCTGGGTGACGAAGATGTCCTTGTGCGCCAGCGGCAGGCCGGTCAAGGGGCCGGCATCGCCTTGGCCCAGGCGCTCGTCGGCGGCGCGCGCCTGGGCCAACGTGAGCGCCTCGTCCACGGCCAGGAAGGCGCCCAGCGCCTGGTGCTGGCGGATGCGGGCCAGAAAGTGTTGCGCCAGCTCGGTGGCGGAGATGCGGCGCTGGCGCAGCGCCGCGCTCAGTTCACGCAGGCTCTGGGCGTGCAAGTCGGTGGTGCTCATGGGTTTGGGCGGGGGTCGGGCAGTGTGGGGTTTCGATGCGAAAAATGGCGCTGCAGGCTCCGGCGGTGCCGCTGGCTAGGGGTTGTTGAGATTGGGTGTTGCGGCGGTGTTTTCGCTCCAAACTCCACAGCTGCGGCGTTTTCGCCTTGCATTTGCGACTTTTGCCTCGAAAAACCGCTTCGTAAACCAAATCTCAACAACCCCTAGTGGCCAGCCCGATGTCGGGCAGGGCAGCGTGTTGCAGGGCGCGCGCCAGCGGCTGCTGGGCGGCAGGACCTGCTTATTCGATCACTTTGGGCACGAGGAAGAAGCCATCCTCGGCGGCGGGGGCGTTTTGCATGTTGCCTTCGCGCTGGCTGCGTGCATCGGCCTGGTCGGGCTGCAATCGCAGCTGGATGTCTTCGATGGCGGAGACGGGGTGAAACAGCGGCTCGACGCCGCTGGTGTCCACCGCCTCCATGCGTTCGACCAGCTCGAAAAAGCTGTTGATCTGGGCCAGCAGCGCCTGGCTTTGTGGCTCGTCAAAGGACAGCTTGGAGAGGCTGGCAATGCGATGGAGATCGTCGGAGGTCAGGGCCATGTTGTGGATATGGGGCTTGGCATTGCCTCGGCGGCGCAGCCGGGATGCCATGAGGGGATGCGCGCGTGCAAAGAATGAATGGGCGCGCGGCGCAACGGGCTGGGGCTGGCGCCAAAGGCTGGGCCTTGGGCGGTCTGCTTCAGCAGCGGGAGCAGGTGCGGTATTATCTGCCCTTTGCCGTCTTTTCAGAATATTTGAGGGCTTGTTCACGCCGTCTGGGCCGCCTGGGCAAAGGCTGGGGTGAACAGGCCATCATCGCGTTTGCGAACGCCACCGCTGCTGCGCACTGGAGCGCGCCGGGCTGCGCTGGCAAAGGATTTTTTTCAATGATCGGATCTTTGCGTCGCTATTTCTCCACCGATTTGGCGATTGATCTTGGCACGGCCAACACCTTGATCTTTGCGCGTGGCAAAGGCGTGGTGCTGGATGAACCTTCGGTGGTCGCCATCCGCCTGAGCACGGGGGGCAAGAAGGTGATCCAGGCCGTGGGCCGCGAGGCCAAGGCCATGCTGGGCAAGGTGCCTGGCAACATCGAGGCCATCCGCCCCATGAAGGATGGCGTGATCGCCGATTTCGTCATCACCGAGCAGATGATCAAGCAGTTCATCCGCATGGTGCATCCGCGCTCGCTGCTGGCGCCGCAGCCGCGCATCATCATTTGCGTGCCCTGTGGCTCCACGCCGGTGGAGCGCCGCGCCATCAAGGATGCGGCGCTCAAGGCTGGCG
>JAUMYI010000340.1 GCA_030528705.1 Comamonadaceae bacterium
TCCTTCGCCTGCCGCAACGCCCAAGCGCGCGCCTGCCCAGGCCAGCCGCAAGCCCGGCCCGAGCCGGCCAGGCACCAGCACACAACGCCGCGCCGCAGCGCCCGCAGCGCGCAAAGCGCCAGGGGGTAAGGCGGCAGGGCCCGCACGCGCGCGCCCATCCAGCCCGCCAGCGCCTGGCAACGTCTGGCGTGCGCCAGGCAGCACGCCGGCCTCGGCCAGCCCACCACGCCAGCCCAAGCGCAGCGCCCCCACAGCACGGCCAGATTCGCGACCTGATGCGCGCGCAGCCAATACGAGGCCAAATCCCAAGCCCAACGCGCACCGCACTGCGCGCTCGGATGCGCGCCCAGGCGCACGCTCAGAGGCAAGGGCACGCGCTGCTGCGCGGCAGCAAGCCCGATCAAGCCCCCGGCCGGATGCCCGGCCGAGCGCACGCGCCAGCGCCCAGGCCAGTGCCCAGCCCGGCGCGCGCCCCAACACCGCGCTACCCAACACCGCGCCCCTCAATACCGCGCGGCCACCCCCGCACGGCCCCCCCTGCACGCGCCGCCGCCCAGACGCAGGCACCGCAGCAGCCCGCTGCGCCGGCCAGCGCCAGCAGCGGCACGCGCCTGAATAAATACCTGGCCGATGCGCAATGCTGCTCACGCCGCGAGGCCGATGCCTGGATCGAGCGCGGCTGGGTGCGCATCAACGGCCAGGTGGCGCACATGGGCCAGCGCGTGCAGCCTGGCGATCAGGTCGACGTGGCGCCAGCCGCGCGCCGCCATCAGGCGCAACGGCTCAGCATCGCGCTGCACAAGCCCGTGGGCTACGTCAGCGGCCAGGCCGAGGACGGCTATTTGCCCGCGCTGAGCCTGATCACCGACGCCAACCACTGGGAGCACGACCCGCAGCGCCGCCTGCGCGCGCCGCGCAGCCTCAAAGGCTTTGCCCCGGCCGGGCGGCTGGACATCGACTCCACCGGCCTGCTGATCCTGACCCAAGATGGCCGCATGGCGCGGCACATCATTGGCGAGCACAGCGCGGTGGACAAGGAATATCTGGTGCGGGTGCGCTGCATCGGCCCCGATGGGCGCAGCATCGACAGCAACGTGCAAGCCCACCTGCCCGAAGCCGCGCTGCAGCGGCTGCGCCACGGCCTGGAACTCGACGGCGTGGCGCTGCAACCGGCCCAGGTCGAGTGGCAAAACCCCGAGCAACTGCGCTTCGTGCTGCGCGAAGGCAGGAAGCGCCAGATCCGGCGCATGTGCGAGCAAGTCGGCCTGCAAGTCAGCGCCCTCAAGCGCGTGCGCATTGGCCGGCTGATGCTGGGCCAACTGCCCCCGGGCCAGTGGCGCTACCTGGGCCAGGACGAGCTGTTGTGAGCGCCTGCTCATCAATCTCTGCACGCTGGGCCATCGAGGCGGATTTGGGCGATCTGCAGCGCCCGCAAAGCCTCGCCATAGCCTCAAGCGATGGCTGTGAAATGTGTTCAAGACGGCGCCTTGCAGCCCATCCCAAACCGCTGATTGCCCATTCGCATCGAGTGTTAGAGCGTGTTATGCACTTTGCGCCCCCCGCGAGAGCGCCCCGGCGTGTGCAGTGCAAGGCGCCGTTGCTGCCGCAGCCTGGCGGGCTGCACGAGGCGCTACGCCACGGGCGTGCGGCCGTGATCTCGTGCATCCTGCCTCGTTGCTCATCTCCACCGAGCCATCCCCAAGCCCAGGCCCACGGCTCAGCCAGCAGGCTTATTCCCGAAACTTCCTGGGGTTT
>JAUMYI010000341.1 GCA_030528705.1 Comamonadaceae bacterium
GCACCGTGGTGCTGGCCGCCGGCCATGCCCATGCCGCGCCGGGCGGGCAGGGCGCGCTTGCGGCGGTGGACGTGCGCGGCGCAGCGCCAGGCACGCGCGAGACCGATGTGCTCGCCCCCGGCAACCTGGTTGAAAAAGTCCACGCCATCGCCTTGTGCGGCGGCAGCGCCTTCGGCCTGGAGGCCGCCAGCGGCGTGCTGCGCTGGCTGGAAGAGCAGGGCCAGGGCCTGGACACCGGCGTGTGCCGCGTGCCCATCGTGCCCGCGGCCGTGCTGTTCGATCTGCTCATCGGCGATGCGCGCATCCGCCCCGATGCCGCCTGCGGCCATGCGGCCTGCATGGCCGCCCAGGCCCAGGCCAGCGCCCGCACGCCGCTGGCGCAGGGCAACGTGGGAGCTGGCAGCGGCGCCATCGTCGGCAAGATGTTCGGGCTGGATCGGGCCATGCGCGGCGGCATCGGCTCGGCCTCGGTGCGCGTGGGCGGCGTCACCGTGGGCGCGCTGATTGCCTGCAACGCCGTGGGCGACGTGCGCCATCCGGAGCTGGGCGCCATCCTGGCCGGCGCCCGCAGCGCGCCGGCCAGCCTGCAACCCTGCGACGCGCAGCGCGCCCTGCTGGCCGGCCAGGCGCCGCTGCCAGCGCTGGCCGGCAGCAACACCACCATTGGCGTGATCGCCACCGATGCGCCGCTCACCCGCCCGCAGGCCCTGCGCCTGGCTGGCCAGGGGCACGATGGCCTGGCGCGCTGCATCACGCCCGTGCACACCCAGTCCGACGGCGACACCTTGTTCATGCTCTCCACCGCTCTGGCCGCCAGCTCGCCGGGCACCCTGGTGCTGGGCGCCATGGTCGCCGAGGCCGTGGCCCTGGCCACGCTGCGCGCCGTGCTGCACGCGCAGGACTACGTCGACGCGCCACTGCGCATCCCCGCCGTGGCGCCGGAGCAGCGCCGCGCACTGCTGGGCGCGTGAGGGGGCTACCGTGCAGGCATTGGTGCAACGTGTTGCGCAGGCCCAGGTCCGGGTCGATGGCCGCACCGTCGGCGCCATCGGCCAGGGCCTGCTGGTGCTGGTCTGCGCCGAACAAGGCGACGGCAGGGCGCAGGCCGACAAACTGCTGGACAAGCTGCTGAAGCTGCGCATCTTCAGCGACGCCCAGGGCCGCATGAACCGCAGCGTGCAGGACGTGCAGGGCGGCTTGCTGCTGGTCAGCCAGTTCACGCTGGCGGCCGATTGCAGCGGCGGCAACCGCCCCAGCTTCAGCGCCGCCGCAGCGCCCGAGCTGGCGCGCCAGCTCTACGACTACCTGCTGGCCCAGGCCCGCGCCCGCCACGCCGATGTGGCGCAGGGCATCTTTGCGGCCGACATGCAAATTGCCCTGGTCAACGACGGGCCGGTGACCATCCCGCTGCGCATTGCGCCGGCTGCTGCCAGCGCGGGGTGAAGCAAGGGCCGCGCCGCCGGCGCATCAGGCAGATGGCCCGGCGGCCCGCTCGCTGGGCCGCCGAGCCGTTTGCGCGCCACTGCGCGCAGTGCAGCGCATTCCAAGCCGCGCTGCTTTGGCGCATGCCCAAGCCGAAACAGAGCTGTCTCAAGCCTGCTGCTCCAGGAATCGCTGGGCGTCCAGCGCGGCCATGCAGCCGGTGCCGGCGCTGGTGATGGCCTGGCGGTAGACGTGATCTTGTACGTCACCGGCGGCGAACACGCCGGGCACGCTGGTTTGCGTGGCAAAGCCCTCGTGCCCGC
>JAUMYI010000342.1 GCA_030528705.1 Comamonadaceae bacterium
TGCGGAACTCGGGCAGCAGCGAATTGCCGCGCGTGGCATTGGCCGTGGGCGCGCCGGAGGTGCCGGTGAGCAAGCCCTTGGCGCCCTTCATCAGGGTTTCGCCATAGCCTGCGGCAAAGGCCGCCGCGCCGCCAGCGACCAGGCCGCCGCGCAGCAGGTTGCGGCGGCTGGCATCGGGGGAAGAAGGTTTTTTCTTGTCAGTCATGGGGAAATCCTTTGGCGATGCAGCCAAACGGGGCTGCGTGGCTCACGTTTTTTTCAGAGGGCGGCGGCAGCGCGTGACGCTGCCGCCCGGATGGGCCTGGCAGTGCCGCTCAGGCCGTGCCCAAAGCGGTGATGGCGGGCTGGCGCTGCGGCCACAGATCCAGCGCCCACAACACCAGCGTGAGCACGGCCACGCACAGGCCGAAGACCCCGACGATGCCCATCAGCCCTTCGCCGCCCAGCGGCATGTGGTAGACGTACAGCCCGGCGCCGTACTTGGGCACGCCCTGCACGCCCATGAACAAGGCCCAGCGAAAGCCCCAGGCGGCGGCGCACACGGCCGTGCCCAGCACCGCGATCATGGCCGGCGAGTGCAGCCACCACGCAGGGCGCAGCCAGAACAGCATCACCAGTGCGCCGAAGATTACGGAGAGCCACAGGCTGATGCGCCAGATCGGGAAATTGGCATACAGCTCCTTGGCGGCCAGGAAGGACGGGGTTTGCAGCCAGTGCCCACTCACGGCCCAGGCGCAGGCCACGGCCAGCAGCGCCAGGCTCAGGCCCAGCCCGAGCTTGCCCAGCCAGGCGCGCACGGCCGCCTCGCGCCCGGCCTGCATCCACAGCGTCAGCCCCAGCGCACAGCCCACGGCCGCCAGCCAGGCCGTCAGCGTCAGGTTCAGCGGCACCCAAGGGTTGCTCCACAGCGGGCGGGCGCGCACGATGGCGATCTCGGCGCCGGTATAGACCGCAATCGTGATGGACGAGAGCGCCAGCGCCAGCGCCAGCGCCCGCATCCAACGATGCCAGCCCAGCCACCAGGCCAAGCACAGGCCCAGCGAGAGCGTGACGAACACCGGCAGCAGCAAGGCGCCCAGCGACATCCACGACCAGGGCGTGAAATGGGCATAGAAATGCCAGAAGCGCGCCGGCTGGTGCAAATCGGCCAGCAAGGCCACGGGCGCGCTGATGGCAGTCACTGCCAGCAGCACGATGGCCAGCGGCAGGGCCTTGGCCGCCGGGTGCTGGGCCGGGGCCCAGGCGCCCCAGGCGGACAGCATGGCCGCGCCTGTGGCCATGCCGATGAGGAAGAAGTATTGCACGGCCCAGGGCAACCAGGCGGCTTCGTAGTACGGGGTCAAAAGCTCAATGATCTCCATGATGGAAGTCCTGCGGGGATGGATCGAATCTGCGTTGGGTGGTGGCGGGGCCGCTCAATGCTCGGCAAGCAGGCGCACGCTGGCTTGGCCATCGACGCCATTGACGAACTCATCGGGCAGGCCGATGTAGAACACGCGGGGGGCGGTGTTCATGCCGGGCTTGAGGACTTTGATTTCCTCCTTGGACTCGGCCATGCGGCGGTTGATTTCGCTGTCCGGATCCATCAAATCGCCAATCACGCGCGCGCCGCCCACGCAGCTCTCCACGCAGGCGGGCAGCAGGCCCACCTCCAGCCGGTGCTCGCAGAAGGTGCACTTGTCGGCCGTTTGCGTCTCGTGGTTGATGAAGCGCGCGTCGTAGGGGCAGGCCTGCACGC
>JAUMYI010000343.1 GCA_030528705.1 Comamonadaceae bacterium
GGCCCCATGCGGAAAATTATCCCGCCCCTGGCCTGCTGCACAAGGCAGGCGCGCCGCGCCGGGCGACAATCGCGCCATGAACCGCCCGACTCCTTCCCCATCCCCCACCGGCCAGGGCGCGGCCCTGCGGCTGATCCTGGCTTCAACCTCGCGCTACCGGCAGGACTTGCTCTGCCGCCTGGGCCTGCCCTTCGAGGCCATGGCCCCGGACGTGGACGAAACCGCGCTGCCGGGCGAAGCCCCGCAGGCGCTGGCCCAGCGCCTGGCGCTGGCCAAGGCGCGCAGCGTAGCCGCGCGCCACCCCGAGGCGCTGGTCATTGGCTCGGACCAAGTGGCCGAGCTCGACGGCCAGGCGCTGGGCAAGCCGCTGCAGCACGCGCGCGCCGTGGCCCAGCTCACGCAAATGAGTGGCCGCACCGTGGTGTTCCACACCGCCGTGGCCGTAGTCTGCCAGGCGCGCGGCCTGGCGCTGCAAGAGCTGGCGCCGGTGCGCACGCGCTTTCGCCCGCTGGACGCCGCCACCATCGAACGCTACCTGCGCGCCGAGCAGCCCTACGACTGCGCCGGCAGCGCCAAAAGCGAGGGCCTGGGCATTGCGCTGCTGGACGAAATCGCCAGCGACGACCCCACAGCCCTGATCGGCCTGCCCCTGATCCGCACCTGCCGCCTGCTGCGCCAGGCCGGGCTGGCCATCCCATGAGCGTGCCAGCCACCCCCGCCACGGCGCCGCGCGGCCGCCTGCTGCTGGTGCCCGCGCCGCTGGACTTCGGCTGCGCCGAGCAGGCGCCGCTGGAGCAGGTGCTGCCCGCGCACACGCTGCGCGAAGCGGCGCGGCTGCGCCACTGGATTGCCGAGAACGCCAAGAGCGCGCGCGCCTACCTCAAGCGCATCGACGCGCTATACCCGCTGGCAGCGCCGCTGCAAGAGCTGCACATCGCCGAGCTGCCGCGCTACGTCCACAAGCAGGGCGACCACGCCGGCGCCACACGGCCCAGGGCCGGCCGCAGCGCCGCAGCCCGCCAGCGGCCCGAACGCCACAGCGCCCACGTCAGCCGCAGCGCCAGCGATGGCGGCGCTGCGGCCTTCGAGCCGCGCGCGCTGCTGCAAGCGGCACTGGCCGGGCACGACATCGGCCTGGTCAGCGAGGCGGGCATGCCCGGCGTGGCCGATCCGGGCTCCTCCATCGTGCGCGCCGCGCACCAGCTCGGGCTGGCCGTGCTGCCCCTGGTCGGCCCGGCGTCGCTGCTGCTGGCACTGGCCGCCTCGGGCCTCAATGGCCAGAGCTTTGCCTTCGTCGGCTACCTGCCGCAAGACGATGCAGCCCGCGCCGCCGCCATCGGCCAGCTCGAAGCCCAGGCCCGCCGCAGCGGCCAGGCGCAAATCCTGATCGAAACGCCCTACCGCAACGCGCGCCTGTGGCAGGCGCTGCTGCAACACCTGCGGCCCGAGACCTGGCTGTCCATCAGCGCCGGGCTGAGCCTGCCGGGCGCCATCAGCCAAAGCCGCCCAGTGCAGCAATGGCGCAGCCTGGGCGGCGCCTGCCCGGTCGATGGCAAAACCCCGGCAGTGTTCACGCTGGGCTGTTAAGGGCCTGCGTGGCCCTGCCGCCAACGAGGAAGGCACGCCCGCCATGCCCAAGCGCCCTGCCGGGCGCCATGGTTTGGCAAAGCCTTGCATGCCGCCTCTAGAGCGTGTGATGCACTTTTCGCCC
>JAUMYI010000033.1:0-9529 GCA_030528705.1 Comamonadaceae bacterium
CGCGCTGGCTTTTTGTTTGGGCGGCGCCGCGGCAGGCATGATGCGCCCGCCGCGCAAGCATCAGATCTTGACGCTGTTGATGTACTGGTTGTAGGGGAACTCCGAAGCCATGTTCCACAGAATCTGATCGCGCTGGAAGGCGCGCAAATCCTGGTAAATCTTCTTGAACTCCTCGGACTTGGCCTCGTGCTCGGCAAACACCTCCATCGAGGCCTTGAAGCCCGCGTCCAGAATGTCCTTGCCAAAGCGTTTGAGCTGAGTCTTCTCGGCCACCAGCTTCTTGAGCGCGCCGGCGCTCTTGGCCGAGTACAGCGAAGTGGTCTCTGCCGCAGCCACGCGCATGGCGGCCTTGAGGATGGCCTTGAACTCGGGCGAGAGCGCGTTGAACTTCTTCAGGTTGACGAAGAACTCCAGCTCGGCGCTGGGCTCCCACCAGCCCGGCGCGTAGTAGTAGGGCGCGACCTTGTTCAGGCCCAGCTTCTCGTCGTCCAGCGGGCCGACGAACTCCACCGCATCGAGCGTGCCCTTCTCCAGCGCGGTGTAGATGTCACCGGCCGGGATGTTTTGCGCCACCACGCCCAGCTTGGCCATGGCCTCGCCAAACAGGCCGCCACCCAGGCGCATCTTCAAGCCCTTGAAATCCTCGACCGACTTGATCTCCTTGCGGTACCAGCCGCCCATCTGCGTGCCGGTGTTGCCAGAGCTGGCGGTAAAGAAGTTGTACTGCTCGAAGAAGGCATCGAGGTATTTGCGGCCATTGCCATGGTCTTTCCAGGCATTCATCTGCAGCGTGGTCAGGCCAAACGGAATGGCGCAGCTAAAGGCAAAGACCGGGCTCTTGCCGGTGAAGTAATAAGCGGCGGTTTGCCCAATCTCAATGGTGTCGCCCTGCAGCGCATCGACCACGCCGAAGGCCGGCATCAGCTCGCCAGCGGGGTGCGTGGAAATCTCGAACTTGCCGCCCGAGAGGGCCTTGACCTCGGCGGCCATTCTCTCGGCCGCGCCAAACAGCGTCGTCAGCGACTTGGGAAAGCTCGACGCCAGGCGCCAGCGCACAGTGCTTTGCGCGTGAACGGCAGGCGCCACGCCCGCAGCGAGCACGCCGGCAATGCCAGCGCCTTTGAGAATGGAACGACGATCCATGTGTTTTTCTCCGATCAGAGGTCAGTGCCTGGCCAGCCAGGCGGGGTCACAAAAAGCCCCTGGATTCTAGTGAAAAGCCAGCGGATTTCTGCTGAGGGAAAGCCCTGCTTTTGGGGCTTCAACACACTCAATACAGAGCATCAAGACTGCTGCACCAGGATGATTTTCGAGACCAGCTCTGCCGTGTTCTTGGCGCCGAGCTTTTTCATCAGGCGGGCGCGGTGCGCCTCCACGGTGCGGTGTGAGATGTTCAGCGCGGCGGCAATTTGCTTGCAGCTCATGCCGTTGACGACCTGCGCGGAGATTTCCCGCTCGCGCGGCGTCAGGTCGGTGGTGCGGGTGGCGTTGCGCAGTATGCCTTCGAAGCTCCAGATCATCAGCTCGAAGGGGGCGGCGGGGCTGAGGGTGACGCCTTTGGCGCGCGTCCAGAAGATCAGCCCGCTCTTGTGCTGCATGAAGCGTTCGTCCTCGTAATAGACGTTGCGTTGCAGAGCTTGCAGGCAGCGCCTGCCGATCAGGTCGTAGTCGGCCAGCGATGGGTACAGCCGCAAAATGGGCTCGCCGATGAGTTCTTCACGGTGGTAGCCAAACAGGCGCGCAAAGGCGTGATTGCAGTCGGCCATGACGCGGTTGCGCAGGATGAGCTGCGGGGCCGGCGACTCGTTGAAGGCCAGCAGGATGGTGTCGTTCTGGCGCATGGGGGCTTTTCCACAATCGGCGGCGCATCATCCCTGCGCAAGCATGCTTTGAGGCAGGGCAGTGACCAGGGCAGGCAAGAAAAAAAGGAGCAAGATGGTAGCGAACTCCATGGCCACGAACCACCATGCGCCGTGGAAGATTTGTGTCAGCGGGGTGTCGCGGTCGATGCCGGCGATGACGAAGACGTTCAGCCCCACCGGCGGGGTGATCAGCCCGATCTCGCACATTTTGACGGCCAGGATGCCGAACCAGATTGGATCAAAGCCCAGTGACACCACGGTGGGAAACACGATGGGCAGGGTGATGACCAGCATGGAGAAGGCATCGAGGAACATGCCCAGCGGCAGGTAGATCAGCAGCAGCAGCGCCACCACCAGCATGGGCGGGATGTCCGAGTCGCTGACCAGCGCGGCCAGCTCCTGCGGCAGTTGCACCAGGCTGAGGAAGTAGCTGAAGATGCCCGCGCCGATCATGGTGAACATCACCATCACGGTGGTGGTGATGGCGCTGCGGCAGCTGGCGTTGACGGCCTGCCGCAGGCGGCTGCGCGCTTGCCGCGCGCACAGCAGCATGATGAGCGCAGCGCATGCGCCGATGGCTGCCGCCTCGGTGGGCGTGGCCAGGCCCAGGTAGATGCTGCCCAGCACGATGGCAAACAGCAATAGCACCTGCCAGCCGTGGCGCAGGCTGCGTATGCGCTGGCCCCAAGTGTGCGGCGTGAGCGCGGTTTGACTGGCCATGCCGCTGCGGCAGATCAGCCAGATGCCGCCCATGAACACCAAGGTGGTCAGAAGACCGGGGACGATGCCAGCGACCAGCATCGCGCCGGCAGAGACTTCGGTCAGCGCGGCATAGAAGATCAGCAGCACGCTGGGCGGGATGAGCACGCCCAGCACGCCGCCTGCGGCAATGGAGCCTGCTGCCAGGCGCGGGTCATAGCCGGATTGCTTCATTTCTGGAATGGCCACGGCGCCGACTGTGGCGGCGGTGGCCACGCTGGAGCCGGAGGTGCAGGCAAAGCCGGCGCTGGTGAGCACGCTGGCCATGGCCAGGCCGCCGGGCCAGTGCCCGACCCAGCTGCGCGCTACCTGGAACAGCCGCGCGCCGATGCCGGCGTGGTGGGCAAAGGCGCCCATCAGGATGAACAGCGGGATGACGGTCAGCAGGTAGGAGGCGCTTTGCGTGTAGGAAAACGACTTGAGCCGGTTGAGCAAAAAGGGCAGGTCTTCGACCATGACGATGCCGGCCATGCCGGCCGCGCCCAAGGCGGCAAAGACTGGCACGCCCAGCGCCATCAGTGCGAAGATGAGCGCGATGGCGATCCAGGTGGCGATGTAAGGGTCCATGGCGGGCCTTTCACTTTCTTCGCTTCAATGAGTGGCTTCCGTGGCCTGGGCTTGCGCGGGCAGGGGCCAGCCGCGCAGGCGCCAGTAGGCGCAGCACAGCATTTGCAGCGCGCCAAACCACAGGCCCAGCGCCAACAGGGCCTTGGCCCACCAGATGGGCATTTCCACGTAGCCCCAGCGGAATTCGCGGATCTCGAACGACTCCAGCGCGCCTTGCGTTGCGGGCCAAGCAAGGGTCAGCAGCACCAGCGCGGCCATCAGCCAGGCCAGGGCGTCGAGCAGGGCGCTGGCGCGTGCAGGCAGTCGGCGCTGGAGCAGGCTCACGCGGATGTGGGCCTGATCCAGCTGCGTCCAGCCCAGGCCGAGAAAGACCAGCACCACCATGCTCAGCTCGGAGAGCTCGAACACCCCGGAGATCGGGTGCGAGAGCAGCCCGCGCGAGAAGGCGTCGAGCGTGGTGCCCAGCATCATGAACAGCAGCGCCAGCACGGCGCACAGGCCGCTGGCGTTCGAGAGCAGCCGCAGCCCGCGCACCAGCCATTGGGGCCTGGGGTGCGGTGGCGCTGCTGTAGTGGGCATGCGATGGCTCATGGTCATGGCCTGTGCTGCGCTTAGCCTTGTGCGGCCAGTTCGTCAAAACGCGGCAGGCGCCCGGCCGGGTCATGCTTGGCGATGGCTGCCTCGATGAGTTGCTGCATGGCCGCGCCATCGATCTTGGCCGGCGTGGCCACGCGCTCGACCCAGGCATTGACCTGCGCGGGCTGGATGAGCTGGCGGGCCGTGGCCTGCTCGGCCTCGGGCAGTGTGCTGAAGATGGCGCCTTCTTTCTTGGCGGTGGCCACGTATTGGCGCGCGGCCTTGTCGAAGATTTCGGTGTACTTGCCGCCGTAGATTTCGCTGACGATTTGCTCGCACACGGCCTTGACCGGCTCCGGGAAGCCATCCCAGACGCGCTTGTTGATGATGGTGGCCGACGGCCCATGCGGCCCGTCGCCAATGGCGGTGAAGTGCGGTGCGATTTCGTGCAGCTTGTAGGCCACGGCAGTGATGAAGTCAAAGCCGTATACGCCATCGAGCACGCCGCGCTCGAGCGCGGTGTACACCTCGGGCGCAGCCATGGGCACGGCCGTGCCGCCCAGGCGTTCGATCACGTCGTTGGCCACGCCATAGCCGCGGATGCGCTTGCCTTTGATGTCGGCAATGGAGCGGATGGGCTCGCGCGTGACCAGGGGGGCGTAATACCAGTTGGTCCAGTACATGACCTTGGCGCGGTAGCGATCTTCCCATTCGCGGCGCAGCGGCTCGAACTGCTGGTACAGGTCGCGGCACACCAGTTGCAGCGCATCGGCGCGGTTCATGCGGTAGTACCACTCCAGGCCGCGCGTGACGGGCAGCTGGGCCTGATAGTAGCCCGGGGAGATGAGCGACATCTCCGAGGTGCGATCGCGCACGGCCGCGAGGTGCTCGCCCACTTTGTTCAGCGATTGGGCCCAGTAGCGGCGCACTTTGACCTCGCCATTGGTGCGCTGCTCCAGCTCTTTGAGAAACCATTCGTCCAACTGCGAAGGGCCGGCTGACTCCGAGATGTAGGAGTCGAACTTGAGCTGGATGGTCTTGGCCGCGCGGGCGCTGCCCCAGACGGCAGGAAATCCCAGCGTGGCGGCAGCGGCCGATGAGGCGCGCAGGAACTGGCGGCGTTGCATGGTGGTGTCTCCTTGATGAATGGTGCACCTTGGGGCGGTGCGTGGTGAAAAATCGGTCTGTTCCTTCTTTTTTCAGAACGTGTAGGCGGCGCAGCGAAAGCTGCTGTCGCGAAGGCCCGCTTACGGCCAGGGCATGGGCTGCAAGCCGGGAAGCTGTTCGCGCAGTTGCGTCTTGAGCACCTTGCCGTAGCTGTTCTTGGGCAGGGCCTCGCACAGGTAGTAGCGTTTGGGCGCTTTGAAGGCGGCCAGGCTGGCGCGGCACCAGCGGTCCAGCTCGGCCGGTTGCAGTGGCGCGCCCGGCTGCGGCACCACCATGGCGGCCACCTCTTCGCCCCATTGGGCGCTGTGGCAGCCAATGACTGAGACTTCAGCCACGCTGGCGTGGCGCAGCAGCACTTCCTCCACCTCGCGCGGGTAGATGTTGCTGCCCCCGGAGATGATCACGTCCTTGCTGCGGTCAGTCAGAGTGAGAAAGCCATCGGCGTCGAAGCGGCCGATGTCGCCCGTGCGCAGCCAGCCGTTTTGCAATGCTTGCGCACTGGCCTGCGGGTTGCGCCAATAGCCCTGCATCACGGTGGCGCCGCGTACCAGCACCTCCCCGGCCTGCCCAGTGGGCAGGGCAGGCGGCTGGCTTTGCGCGCCATCGACGCACCAGGCGGCATCGGTCACTCGCACTTCCACGCAAGCGTGCGGCACGCCTACCGAGGAGCGCCGCGCCGTGGCATGCGCGTGCGCGCCATCGGCCACGATGGACTTGGGCAGGGCGGTAATGGTCATGGGCGTCTCGCCCTGGCCGTAGATTTGCGCCAGGCACGGGCCCAGCACTTGCAGCGCCCGCTCCAGGTCGGCCAGGTACATGGGGCCGCCGCCATAGACCACGGTCTTCAGCCCGGCGCCTGTTTCCCCGTGCTCGCTGGCGTATGCCACCAGCCGGTTGACCATGGTGGGCGCGGCAAACAGCGACAGTGCGCCATGCGTGCGGGCCAGCGCTAGGATTTCGCCCGCATCAAAACCGCGCGAGGCCGGCACGACGTGCCGGGCCGCGTGGCGCACGAAGATGAAGTTGTACAGCCCCGCGCCGTGGGACATGGGCGCGGCGTACAGCAGGGCGTCGCGGTGGTCGATGGCATCCACGTCCGTGGGGTAGCACAGTGACATGGCCACCAGGTTGTCGTGCGAGAGCATCACGCCTTTGGGACGCCCGGTGGTGCCTGAGGTATAGAACAGCCAGGCCAGCGCCTGGCCGGGCAGTGTGTGCGGCGCCAGCGCCGGGCCAGGCGGGGCATCGCCTGCGGTCTGTACGATCTGGCGGTATTCGGGCCCATCGACGGCAATGCAGAGCGGTTGAGGCGCGTTCAGCGCGCCGCTGTCCGCGCCGGCCAGGGCCGCAGAATCGTCAGCGAACAGCAGCCGGGCCTGGGCATGGCCGGCAATCCAGGCCGCCTCGCTGGGGTGTAGCTTGTAGTTGATGGGCACCACCACCGCGCCCAGCCACCAAGCGGCATAGGCCAGCTCCAGGTACTCGCAGCGGTTGGGCATGAACAGCGCAATGCGCTCGCCCGGCTGCACGCCGTAGGCCTGCGCCATCCAACGCCCCAAGGCCGCGGCGCGGGCCGCGAACTGGCCATAGCTGGCATGCAAGCTGTTGCCCATGTACAGCGCCGGCGCCTGCGGGTGCAGGCGTGCCGTCTGATACAGCCAATTGGCGATGTTCATGCTGTTGCTCCTTGTGTTTTTTTGCGGCGGGAACAGGCTTTGGAGCGCGCTCAGGCACGGCCGGTTTGCAAAATCGTGGCGTAGCTGGCCACGGCTGCGCCGCCCATGTTGAATACCAGCCCCAGATCGGCGCGGGGCAACTGCATCGTGCCGGCCTGGCCGGTCAGTTGGCGAAAGGCCAGGGCATGCATGGAAACGCCCGTGGCGCCTACGGGATGGCCTTTGGCCTTGAGGCCGCCGGAGAGGTTCACCGGCAGGCGCCCGCCGCGCTCTGTGGCCCCCTCGGCCAGCAGCGCCGGGGCCTGGCCGGGCGCCGCCAGGCCCATGGCTTCGTAGATCAGCAGCTCGGCGATGGTGAAGCAATCGTGCACCTCGGCAAAGTGCAGTGCATCCAGGCCCACACCGGCTTGTGCGTAGGCTTGGGCGAAGGCGCGCCTTGGGCCTTCGAAGGCCGCCAGGTCGCGCCCCTTGAGCGGCAGGCGGTCGCTCACATGCACTGCGGCGCGAAACAGTGCTGAACGCTTGGCCTGGGCGGCCACGTCCGGGGCGGCCAGCACGATGGCTGCGGCGCCATCGGTGATCAATGAGCAATCGGTCATGCGCAGTGGCGGCGCAATCAGCGGGTTCTTGTCGGAAACCGTGTTGCAAAACGCCTCGCTCAACTCGCGCTGCATGTGTGCGAGTGGGTTGAGCATGGCGTGACGGTGGTTCTTGGCAGCGATGGCGGCCATGGCTGGCAGCGGGTCTTGCCAGCGCCGCCCGTAGGCCTGAGCCGCCAGCGCGAACAGTTGTGGAAAGCTCAGGCCGCGCTCGTCCGCATCGTGTTGGTAGCCAGCGCCCGCCAAGGCAGTGGTGACCTCCTGCGTGGTGCGCGAAGTCATTTTCTCGGCGCCCACCACCAGCACCACGCGCGCCGCGCCGCTGCGAATCGCATTCAGGCCGGCGAAGATGGCCGCAGCGCCCGAAGCGCAGGCGTTCTCGCAGCGCGCAGCGGGCTTGAAGCGCAAATCTTCATGCGCTTGCAGCACCAAGGACGAGGCAAAGCCGTCGCTGACCATGCCGGAGTTGAAATGTCCCAGGTAAATCTGATCCACATCAGCCGCTGGCATGTCGGCGTCAGCCAGAGCTTGCCGGGCTGCGGCCACGATCAGACTCTCCAGGTTGTCCTCGCTGAGCCGGCCAAAAGGGGTATGGCCGCTGCCGATGATGGCTACGGGGGTGTCGCGGTGCATGCCGTTCTCCTTGTGCATCAATGGATTGCGCTTGGGCCCGCTGGCAAGTATGGCCAACGCGACTACGCACATCCATTCGTAGTTCCACGCTATCGACCACGTAGTGGAAATCCCGCAGTCGCCAGCGGTGCTGCGCTGTTGCACGAGAGGCAGTGGCCTGGCCGGACGGCCGTTGCCCCCTGCAAAACCCCACTTGCCCGAGGCGCGCAGAACGCAGAGGATCGTGGCTTTGACGGTAAAAATCAGGAGCAGTCCATGCCACAGTCCCAGCCCGTTTCCCATCCCGCGGCTGATCCGGCCGCCGATCCCGCCGCGGCAGCGGCCCGGCCGCCGGTCGGCCTGCGCGGCCTGCTCATCACCTTGGCAGCGGCGCTGCTGGCGTTCGGGCTCTACCACGTGCTGCCCTACGAGGAGATGGTCAATCGCGGTCTGGCCATCTTGTGCTTCGTGGCCGTGCTGTGGTTCACCGAGGCCTTGCACATCACCGTCACCGCGCTGATGGTGCCGCTGCTGGCGCTGCTGTTCAAAATCCCGGACATGAACACGCGCTCGGTGCTGGCCCACTTTGCCGACCCGATCATCTTCGTCTTCTTCGGCGGCTTTGCCCTGGCCACGGCGCTGCAGATCCAAAAGCTCGATCGCAAGATCGCCCTGTGGGTCATCTCGCTCTCGCGCGGCAACATGCGGGTGGCCGTGCTGCTGCTTTTTGCCGTGACGGCCTTTCTCTCCATGTGGATCAGCAATACCGCCACTGCGGCCATGATGCTGCCGCTGGCCCTGGGGCTGATGGGCCACATCGACCGCGAGCGGCAGCGCAAGACCTTCGTCTTCGTGCTGCTGGGCCTGGCCTATTGCGCCAGCATCGGCGGCATGGGCACTTATGTGGGCTCGCCGCCCAACGGCATTGCGGCGCGCGCCCTGGGCCTGGATTTTTGGGGGTGGATGCGGCTGGGGCTGCCCATCATGCTGCTGTTGCTGCCCGCCATGCTGATTGCTCTGTACGCGGTGCTGCGCCCCGATTTCAGTCAGCGCGTCGATGCCCGGCAGCAAGAGTGCATTGCCTGGACGGCGCAGCGCGTGCTCACCGTGGTGGTGTTTTTCGTCACGGCCGCGGCCTGGATCATGGGCAGCAGCATTGAGCAGGCCACCGGCATTGCCTCGATCGACAGCTTCATTGCCCTGGCTGCGGCCGTGGCCGTCGTGCTGCTGGGCACGGTGCAATGGCGCGACGTGGTCGAGAACACCGACTGGGGCGTGCTCATGCTCTTTGGCGGCGGCATCGCGCTGAGCGATTTGATGAAAAAATCCGGCGCTTCGGCCGCGCTGGGCCAGGCCGTGGCCAGCACCTTTGGCCAGGCCCACCCGCTGGTGGTCGTGGCGGTGGTGGCCGTGTTCATCATTTTTCTGACTGAGTTCACCAGCAACACGGCCTCGGCGGCCTTGCTGGTGCCCGTCTTTGCCGGCATTGCCGCCGAGCTGGGCATGCCCAAGCAGATGCTGGTCATGGTGATCGGCATCGGCGCCTCATGCGCCTTCATGCTCCCTGTGGCCACGCCGCCCAATGCCATCGTGTTCGGCTCGGGGCTGATCCGCCAGCAGGAAATGATGCGCGCTGGCCTGGTGCTGAACCTGCTGTGCGCCGCCGTCGTGTCGCTGTGGGCCTATTTCCTGTTGTGAGACACCACACTAG
>JAUMYI010000033.1:9629-17121 GCA_030528705.1 Comamonadaceae bacterium
CTAGGTACTTTCACGGTATCGCGCCTGCCGGGCCGCTTGGCGTGGGCGGGAGTCCGTACAATCGCGCCTCGCCAAAAACGGCCGCCCGGCATGCGGCCAGGCCGGTGCGTTCGGCCGCTCACCACAGCCCATACAAGAGATGAACCTGCTGCTGCTTTTTTCACGGGGCGTTGACTGGCTCAATGCCTTCATTGGCCGCTATGCAATCTGGCTGATTTTCGTGGCCACGCTCATCAGCGCCGTCAATGCGCTGGTGCGCAAGCTGCTGGGGGTCAGCTCCAATGCGTTTTTGGAGATCCAGTGGTATTTGTTTGCCTGGTCGTTTTTGATTGCGGCCGGCTATACGCTGCTGCACCGTGAGCATGTGCGCATCGACGTGCTCAACAGCCGCTTGCCCAAGAAGGCGCAGGTCTGGATCGACATCGTGGGCTTTGCGCTGTTTCTCACGCCGCTGTGCCTGGTGATCATCTACCTGACTTGGCCGGTGGTGCTGCAGATGTACCAGTCGGGCGAGACTTCGGGCAATTCCGGCGGCCTGGTGCGCTGGCCGGTGTGGCTGGCCATTCCCGTGGGCGTGACGCTGTTGATGCTGCAGGGCTGGTCGGAGCTGATCAAGCGCATTGCCTTCTTGCGCGGCCAGGGCCCCGATCCGATGGGCCGCTTGAGCCAGGCCACGGCCGAGCAGGAGCTGGCCGAGGCGCTGCGCCAGCAAACGCAAGAAGAGCAAGAAGCGCAGGTGGCGCAGCAGCCGGCGCAGGGGGCGCAAGGGGCGCGGCCCGCAGCGGGCCAGCCCCAGTCCTGATTGCGCAGCCGGAGTACACGAGCATGGAATTCATTGCGAGCAATTACGCCCCGATCATGTTTGCGGGGCTGGTGGTGTTTTTGCTGCTGGGCTTTCCGGTGGCGTTCAGCCTGGGGGCCTGCGGGCTGTTGTTTGGCTTCATCGGCATCGAGCTGGGGGTGTTCCCCTCCTCGATCCTGGCCTGGCTGCCGCAGCGCCTGCTGGGCATTTTGGCCAACGACACCTTGCTGGCCGTGCCGTTTTTCACGCTGATGGGGCTGGTGATGGAGCGCAGCGGCATGGCCGAGGACTTGATCGAGACGGTCGGCCAGGTGTTCGGGCCGATCCGTGGCGGTCTGGCGCTGGCGGCGGTGTTCGTTGGCGCGCTGCTGGCGGCCACGACCGGGGTGGTGGCCGCCTCGGTGATCTCCATGGGCCTGATCTCGCTGCCCATCATGCTGCGCTATGGCTACGACCGGCGCCTGGCCAGCGGGGCCATTGCCGCCTCGGGCTCGCTGGCGCAGATCATCCCACCCTCGCTGGTGCTGATTCTGATGGCCGATCAGCTCAACCGCAGCGTGGGCGATATGTACAAGGGCGCCATGGTGCCGGCGCTGATGCTGGTGGGCTGCTACGTGGCCTGGGTGCTGTTTTTGGCGATCTTCAAGCCCGAGCGCGTGCCGGCGCTGCCGCCGCAGGCGCGCACCTACCGCGAGGCCAATGGCAGCAGCGGCTATCCGTCGCTGATGGTGCTGCTGGGCCTGTCGGCCGTGGTGTCGCTGCTGCTGGCCTCCAAAATGGCCGAGCTGCACACCTGGTGGGGCGGCCAACCGGTGCAGGACGTGCCGCTGGACGAGAAAATCGTCACCGCGCTGTGTGGCGGCACCTTCGTGGCCTTCGTCATTGCCAGCGTCAACCGCCTATTGGGCCTGGGGCTGTTGTCAAAGCTGGCCGAGCGCGTGACCTTCGTGCTGATCCCACCGCTGCTGCTGATCTTCCTGGTGCTGGGCACCATCTTCCTGGGCATTGCCACGCCCACCGAGGGCGGCGCCATGGGCGCCATGGCTGCCATCGCGCTGGGGGTGCTGCGCCGCCGCCTGGACATGGCGCTGTTCAAGCAGGCCCTGGCCGCTTCGACGCGGCTGACCAGCTTCGTGATGTTCATCCTGATCGGCGCGACCACGTTCAGCATGGTCTTCCAAGCCGCCGATGGCCCGCTGTGGGTGGAGCACCTGCTGTCTTCGCTGCCCGGCGGCCAGGTGGGCTTTTTGATCGTGGTGAACGTGCTGGTGTTCTTCCTGGCGTTCTTCCTGGATTATTTCGAGCTGTCCTTCATCGTCGTGCCGCTGCTGGCGCCGGTGGCCGAGTCCATGGGCATCGACCTGATCTGGTTTGGCGTGCTGCTGGCTATGAACATGCAGACCTCGTTCATGCACCCGCCGTTTGGCTTTGCGCTGTTCTTCCTGCGCTCGGTCGCGCCCGACAAGCCCTATGTGGACCGCGTCACGCGCCAGGTGGTGGAGCCGGTGACGACCATGCAAATTTATCGCGGCGCCATCCCGTTTCTGTTCATCCAGCTGTTCATGGTCGGCATGCTGGTGGCTTTCCCGGGCCTGGTCACGGGGCGCCTGGACAAACCTGCCGAGGTGGACCTGGAAGCCGCTGGCGCGCAAATGCTCGATGCTTTGGGCGCGCAAGGCGGCTATGGCGATGCCGCTGGCGGCAGCGGCTTCTTTGGCCAAAGCGCCAACGACCCTTTCAGCCAGGGCGCCGATCAAGGCGCTGGCCAAGCTGGCGACGGCGCTGCGACCGACAGCGGCAGCGGCGATCTGCTGCTGCCCGGCTTGCAGCAGCCCCAGCCCGATGCCGATGCCGGGCAAACCCAGCCGCCCCCGGCCGAACCGCAGGCCGCCCCCAGCGACGAGGACGCGGCCGCCGAGGCCGTGCGCAAGGCGCTGGGTGGTTGACTGCGGCCAAGGCCTGGGGCTGACTGCTGCGCACCGCTGCGGCAGGCCCTGGCCGTAGCCTGGCAGCACGCACACATCAAACAAGAGCAAGGCCATGCCTTTGGAGCCCTGGTTCATCGCCTCGCTGGCCCTGCTGGGCCTGGTGTCGGGTTTTCTGGCCGGCTTGCTGGGCATTGGCGGCGGCATGATCATGGTGCCGTTTCTCTCGGCCCTGCTGGCCTCGCGCGGGGTGGAGCCTGGCCTGGCCCTGAAGATGGCCATTGCCACGGCCATGTCCGTCATCGTCTTCACCTCCATCAGCAGCCTGCGCGCGCACCACAAGCGCGGCGCCGTGCGCTGGGGCGTGGTGCAGCGCCTGGCGCCAGGCATCGTGCTGGGGGCCATGGCTGCCAGCCTGGGGGTGTTTGCGCTGCTCAAGGGGCCGGGCCTGGCGCTGATTTTTGCGGCCTTCGTGTTCTTCTCCGGCACGCAGATGTTGCTCGACCGCAAGCCGGCGGCCAGCCGCCAACTGCCGGGCACCGCCGGCTTGCTGGGGGCGGGCGGGGTCATCGGCTTTCTCTCCGGCCTGGTGGGCGCGGGCGGCGGCTTTGTCAGCGTGCCGTTTCTGATCTGGTGCAACGTGGCCGTGCACAACGCCGTGGCCACCAGCGCTGCGCTGGGCTTGCCGATTGCGCTGGCCAACACCGTGGGCTATGTGCTGGGCGGCCAGGGGGTGCCGGGCTTGCCGCCGCTGTCGTTGGGCTACGTTTGGCTGCCGGCGCTGCTGGTCATTGCCTGCTGCAGCGTGCTGATGGCCCCGCTGGGCGCCAGGGCCTCCCATGCCTTGCCCGTGCCCCGGCTCAAGCGTGTGCTGGCCGTGGTGCTGTATGGCCTGGGCGCACACATGCTCTACAAGGCCTTGGCCTGACGGCTGGGCGAGGGCAGACGCTGGGCGACCGCCACGCTGCCGCGCTGCCGGCACCCGGCCAGGTTGTGCGTGGCTGCGCGTGGCTGTGTGCCGTGCCACAATCCGCGCCAGCCATGGCCAGGCCGGAGCTGGCCGGCAAGAAAAGAGGTGCAACACCATGTGGAAAACAAACCGTGCAAGGGCCGGCCGTGGTGCGGCTGGATGTGGGCAGGCCAGGCGCATCGTGGCTGCACTGGCAGTGGCATTGGGCTTGGCAGGGGGCGTGGCGCTGGCCCAGCCGGGCGCGTCCGATGCGGGCCGAGCGCCCGATGCGCGCACGCCCGATGGCGGGCGCTACTACGGGCCGCTGCGCCAGGGCCTGCTGCACGGCCAGGGGCGGCTGGAGTGGCCCAACGGCATGGTCTACACAGGCGCTTTCGAGCAAGGCCTGTTCGAGGGCCAGGGGCAGTTGCGCTGGCCCGATGGCAGCAGCTACCAAGGGCAGTTTCGCGCTGGTGGGTTGTCGGGCCATGGGCGCCTGCGTTATGCCGATGGCGAGGTGTACACGGGCCAGTTCGCCGATGACCTGCCGCATGGCCAGGGGGTGCTGGAGATGGCTGGCGGGCAGCGCATCGAAGGGCGCTTCGAGAAGGGCAAGGCACATGGCCCAGGCGTGCTGATCGACCAGAACGGCGTGCGCTACGAAGGCCAGATCAAGGAGGACATGCCCACTGGCGCAGGGCGCATCGTGCTGCCCGACGGCACGCGCATCGAAGGGCGCTTTGCCAAAGAGGGCCGCAGCATCCAGGGCCGCGGCGTGGTGCATTACCCCGACGGCGCGCACTACAAGGGCCAGTTGCATGCCAGCGTGCCGCATGGCAGCGGCACGCTGCGCCGCGCCGATGGCGCGGTCTACCGGGGTGAGTTCAGGCAGGGCCTGATGCATGGCCAGGGCACGCTGCGTCTGGCCAAGCCGCAGGCCGATGGCCAGCGCCAGCTCAAGGGCCAGTGGCGCGCCGGGCGCTGGCTGGGCGCAGAGCAGGGCGGCGATGCCGCTCCCAACACGCCCGAGCAGTGGCTGGCCAACATCGACACGGCGCTGTACAACCAGAATGCGCTGCTGGCGCGCGCCTTTGCGCAGTTGCGCCCGCAGGATCCGCAGCAGGTCGATTTGTACGCGCTGGTGGTGGCAGGCGATGGCACGGAGGAAGTGTTCCGCCGCGAAGCGAGCTATGTGCGCGAGCTGCTGGACACGCGCTACGGCACCCGGGGCCGCTCGCTGGCCTTGGTCAACAGCCGCACTGGCGTGGCGCAAACGCCGCTGGCCACGCAGGAAAGCCTGCGCCGCAGCCTCAAGGCGCTGGCCCAGGTCATGGACGCCGAGCGCGACGTGCTGCTGCTGTTTTTGACCAGCCACGGCTCGCGCGATCATGAACTGAGCCTGCAGATGCGCGGCATGCCGCTGCGCGATCTGCCAGCGGCCACGCTGGGCCGGCTGCTGCGCGAATCGGGCATCCGCCACCGCGTGGTCATCGTCTCGGCCTGCTACTCGGGCGGCTTCATCCCGGCGCTGCGCGACGCGCACACGCTGGTCATCACGGCCTCGCGCGCCGATCGCGCCTCGTTTGGTTGCGCCGATGAGAACGACTTCACCTACTTTGGCCGGGCCTTGTTCAAGGAAGTGCTGGCCAAGCCCGCAGCAGCCGGCCTGGGCCTGAGCCAGGCCTTTGCGCAGGCCAGCGCGCTGGTGCAGCAATGGGAGCGCGCCCTGCAGCCGCAGCAGGGCCAGGCCCAGGCCGCCACGGCGGCGCTGCCGCCCGAGGCGCGCCTGGACGCCGTGCCAGCGGCCGTGCAGGCCCTGGCGCAGCGCAGCCAGGAGCGCATCGAGCACTCCGAGCCCATGCTCGACGCCAGCCCCGAATACCTGCAATGGCTGGACCAGCACTGGCTGCGCTGGCAGCAGCCAACTCGCTGAACGCGCGGCGCGAGGGTTCAGCGGGCGTTAACAGGCTGCTGAAATACTGCCTACTGCCGACGATGGGCGAAAAGCTTCCAACATGAAGCCCTCAGCCCCCTCTCATGACCATCAAGCAATGACTTACGATGGCTTGAAGCGGCAAGTTTGGAGCTTTTCAGCCTGTCGATTCAGTATTTCAGCAGCCTGCTAAGCCATGGCCGCGCGGATGCGGCTGGCGTAGTCCTGCAGCACCTCGTAGCCGGGCTCTTGACGCGGCCAGATCAGGCCCACGCCGTCGCCTTCATGGCGGGGCACGACGTGCATGTGAAAGTGAAACACGGTCTGCCCGCCGCTGCGGCCATTGGCCTGCAGCAGCGTCATGCCGCTGGGCTGGAAGGCGGCCTGCACGGCGCGCGCCACGCGCTGGCTGGTTTGCATCACGGCGGCGCATTCCTCGGGCGTGAGCCCGAACAAATCCAGGGCGTGGCGCCGGCTGGCCACCAGCACATGGCCGGGCGTGACTTGGCCCAGATCCATGAAGGCCAGGGTCAGCGCATCCTGGTAGACGATGGCGGCGGGGATCTCCCCGGCGGCGAGCTTGCAGAAGATGCAGACGCCGGGGGGCGAGGTATCGACGAATTCAGGCATGGCAGGGCTGTGGATGAGTGGAGCCTGCCGCCGAATGTAGCTCAGCAGGCGCGGGCCTCACGGCCACGGTGGCGCTTCAAATTCGGGGTGAATGAATGGCGCTCTAATCGCCGCCTTGGGCACGGATCGCGCCGCCGCCCAGGCCCGTGGCATCAACCACCGAAGAAGCGTTTGAACTTGTCGGCAAAGGACTGGCTGCTGGGCGAGTGCTTGCCGCCGCCTTTTTTCAGCGAGTCGTCCAGCTCCTTCAAGGTCTTGCGCTGGAATTCGGTGAGCTTGACCGGGATCTCCACCTGGATGTGGCAGTACAGATCGCCGGCAATGCTCGAGCGCAGGCCCTTGATGCCCTTGCCGCGCAGGCGGAATTGTTTGCCCGGCTGCGTGCCCTCGGGGATGTCGATGGCGGCCTTGCCCTCCAGCGTGGGCACTTCGATCTCGCCGCCCAGCGCGGCGGTGGTCATGCTCACGGGCACGGTGCAGTGCAGGTCGTCGCCGTCGCGCTCGAAGATGTCGTGCGGGCGCACGCGCACCTCGATGTACAGATCGCCTGGCGGGCCGCCGTGGCTGCCGGGCTCGCCATTGCCGCTGGAGCGGATGCGCATGCCGTCGTCGATGCCGGCGGGGATCTTGATTTCCAGGGTTTTCTGCGTCTTGAGCTTGCCCTGGCCGTGGCAGGCCGAGCAGGGCTCGGCAATGCGCTTGCCACTGCCGTGGCAGCTGGGGCAGGTCTGCTGCACGCTGAAGAAGCCTTGGCGCATCTGCACCACGCCCTGGCCGTGGCAGGTCGAGCAGGTCTCGACCTTGGTGCCCGGGCGCGCGCCGCTGCCCTCGCAGGTGCTGCAGTCTTCCCACGAGGGGATTTTGATCTGCGCGTCCTTGCCGCGGGCGGCTTCCTCCAGCGTGATTTCCATGGCGTAGCTCAGGTCGTTGCCCTTGTAGACCTGCCGCCCGCCGCCACGGCGCTGGTTGAAGATGTCGCCGAAGATGTCGCCAAAGGCCTCGGCAAAGCCGCCAAAGCCTTCGGCGCCGCCGCCAAAGCCGCCGCGCATGTTGGGATCCACGCCGGCGTGGCCGTACTGGTCGTAGGCGGCGCGTTTTTGCGGGTCGGAGAGGATTTCGTAGGCCTCCTTGCCCTCCTTGAAGCGCGCCTCGGCGCTGGCCTTGGCCTCATCGCCCTGGTGGCGATCCGGGTGGTATTTGGAGGAGAGCTTGCGGTAAGCCTTTTTGATTTCGTCGTCGCTGGCGTTCTTGGG
>JAUMYI010000034.1 GCA_030528705.1 Comamonadaceae bacterium
CGGCGGCTTCGAGCAGGTCTTCCACGGCGGGCAGCTCCTGCATCATGCGGGTCAGATCGGCCACGCCCTCGACCTCGCTGACCACCAGCGCGGCGTCGGAGTCTCCGCCGGAGTAAGCGGCGCTGATGCGCTGGGCCAGGGCGGCGGCTTCCAGCGGCTGGGGCTGGAACTGCGGGTAGCAGCGCAGCACCTCGCCCAGCGCGCTGGCGTTGGGGCTGGGCCCGTGCCACAGCGTCAGGCGGGTGCCATCGTCCTCCAGCAGCAGCTGGGCGCTGCGGGCAAAGGCATAGGGCAGGGGGTAGTGCAAGGCGGCCATGGGGACGGCTGGATGGGGCGGCGGGGCAGCAACAGGGATGGGGCGCTGGCCGCGTCAATCGGCCCAGCCGTCGGATTCGCCGCTGCGCAACTGGCGCGCATCGACCTGGCTGCCGCTGGCCGGCGGCGCATACAGAGAGTCGCGCGTCAGGCTCGACAGCGGCGGCGTGGCGCGCCGCGCCTGGCGGGCCTGGCGCTCCTGGTCTGCATCCTGCGGCGCGGGCAACTGTGGCAACTGCGGCGCGACGTTGACGCTGTCCAGAATCAGATGGCGGCCCGGCTGCACGATGCTCTGGTCGCCGCGAATCATGTCGTAGCGTTCCATGGCCATGGCGTCGCTGTCGGCGCTGTCGTAGATCACGGTGGGGCGCAGGAACACCATCAGGTTGACCTTGTCGCGGGTGCGGCGCTCGCTGCGAAAGGCATTGCCCAGCACGGGGATGTCGCCCAGCAGCGGCACCTTTTCCTGGCTCTGGCCGTAGCGGTCTTCCAGCAGGCCGCCGAGCACGACGATGCCGCCGTCCTCGACCAGGATGTTGGTCTCGATCAGGCGCTTGCTGGTGCTGGGGCCGCTGGCGTTGTTGAGCGTGTTGGCCAGCACGTTGGAGATCTCCTGCACCACGGCCAGCTTGACGGTGCCGTTTTCGTTGATCTGCGGCTTGACGCGCAGCGACAGGCCCACGTCCTGGCGCTCAATGGTTTGGAACGGGTTGACCGAGCCGCTGCCGATGCTGTTGTTGTTGGTGTAGCGGCCGGTGACGAAGGGCACGTTCGAGCCGATCATGATGCGCGCCTCCTCGTTGTCCAGCGTCAGGATGTTGGGCGTGGACAGCACGTTGGCATCGCCCGTGCCTTCGAGAAAGCGCGCCAGCAGGCCCAGCACGTAGGTGCCGCCGTAGTTGTGCGCCACGCCCAGGTTGATGCCGCTGCCCAGCAGGCCCGAGGAAATGCCGCCCAGGCCGCTGCCGCCGCGCCGCGCCGCCTCTGCGGCCACGGCCAAATCAATGATGTTGCCCGTGCCTTGGAAATTGGTGCCGATGGCGCCCACGTTGGCATCGCCCTGGCGGCCGATGCCGCCCTGCCACTGGATGCCGAACTCGGCCACCTTGTCGGCGCGCACCTCCACCACCATGCTCTCGATCAGCACCTGGGCGCGGCGGCTGTCGAGCTTGTCGATCACGGCGCGCAGCTGGCGGTACAGCGGATCGGGCGCGGTGATGATGAGTGAATTGGTGGCCGGGTCGGCCTGGATGATGCCGCCGGTGGAGACGGCCTGGCTCTGGCCGAAGTGGGCGCTGCCGCCCTCGCCCAGGGCTGCGCCGCTGCTCAGGCCCGCGCCCGTGGCGCCGGCGGCGCCCTCGTTGCGGCCGCTGCTGGCGCTGGCGCTGCTGCGGCCCTCGTCGGCGCCGCCCTGGCCGCCGCCCAGCCGCCCAGCGGCCAGCGCGGCGCGCAGGGTTTGCGCCAGTTGCTTGGCCTCGGCGTTTTTCAGGAACACCACGTGGATGTTGCCGTGCTCGGCAGAGCTGCCGGGCGCGGGCGGCTGGTCCAGGCGCTGCACCAGCGCGCGGATTTGCGCCAGCCGCGCCGGGTTGGCCGCACGCACGATGATGCTGTTGCTGCGCATGTCCGAGAGGATGGTGGCGCGAAAGCCCTGCCCGCCGCCCGGCACGGCGGCCGCGGCCTGGGCGTTGCCGTTGGCCACTACGGCCGCGCCCCCATCGCTGCCCAGCAGGCGCGTGAGCAGCGGCACCATCTCGCTGGCCACGGCGTGCTTGAGGGCGATGACCTCCAGGTCCGTGGCCTCGGCCACGTCCAGCGCGGCAATGATCTTGGCGATGCGCGCCAGGTTGTCGGCGTAGTCGGTGATCACCAGCGCATTCGTGCCGGGGTTGACGTTGATGGTGTTGTTGGGGCTGATCAGCGGGCGCAGCGTCGGCACCAGATTGGCCGCGCTCTCATAGTTGAGGCGAAAGATCTGCGTGACGATCTGCCCGCCGCGCGGCCCGCGCGCCGGGAAGGCCCCTTGCGAGACGTGCACGCCGCCGCTTTGCAGCTTGGCATCGGCCTCGGGCACCACCTTGTACAGGCCGGCGGCCTCCACCACCGTAAAGCCCTGCAGGCGCAGCGCCACCAGGAACTGGTCGAAGGCCGCCTGCGCCGACACCGGGTGCTCGGTGACCAGGTTCAGCGTGCCGCGCACGCGCGGATCGACCACCACGTTGCGGCCGGTGATGGTGGCCATGGTGCGCGCCACGGCCTCGATCTCGGCGTTCTCGAAATTCAGCGTCACCGGCTCGCCGCGGCGCACGCTGGGCTGGCCGGCCTGGGCCCAGGCCATGCCCTGACCGGCCAGCGCCAGGGCCAATGCCAGCGCGCCGCCGGCCAGTGCGGCCTTGGCCTTGGGGAGAGGGGCGGCGCCAGTGCGGCCAGCCGCCTGGGCGGTGTGTAGCAAATCCATGCAGACCATCTAGAAATTCAAAATGGCGCGATCGCCCTCGCGGCGACCGAGCAAACTCAGCAAATTCGACAAGGCCGGCAGGTGCTCCGGCGTGGCGCTGGCCTGGCCGGTAAAACGCAGCCGCTGGCCTTGCCAATGCCCTTGGCCGCTGAGCTGCAGCGGCCCGGCGTCGGTGTGCAACTGCAGGCCCAGGGTCTGGCCGCCGTGCATGATAAGGCGATAGCTGCCCAGGGGCCGGATGGTGCTCAGCCGCGAAGTGGCGTTCTTCAGCGTCGCCTCCAGCCGGCCCTGCATCAGGCTGCGGCCGGCGGCCCACTGCAGGCGCAAATCCTCCAGGTGCAAGCCCAGCTGGCCGTCAAGTTGCAAGGTGTTCCACGGCGCGCCCAGGCCTTGCAGCAGGCTCGACGGCCATTGGCTCTGGTGCGTGGCAATGTGCAGTTCGGCGCGCTGCCAGCTCAGGCGCAGCCGCAGCTGGGCGGGCTGGGCGGCGCAGCAATCGGGCCGCAGTTGCAGCCGGGCGCCCAGCCAGGCCGGGCGCAGCGACCAGGCCAGGCGCCCGGGCAGGCGCATGCGGTCGTGGCTGCCCGCGCCGCCGGTGAGCACCAGCACGGCCGAGCCATTCCACAGCGTGCCGCGCGCTTGCTGCAACTGCACCTGGCCCTGGCTGGCGCGCTCCAGCGCCTGGGCCAGCCAGCGCGCTGGCGCATACAGGGCCAGCACCAGCAGCAGGCCCAGCAGGGCGCCCAGCAGCGCCCAGCGCCCCATGCGCTGCTGGGGCGCGGCGGTCGCAGACGCTGTGCGGGGGCTGCGCGGGCGCCGGCTCATCGCGGCTTGCTCCCGGCCAGGGCCTGGCAAGGCATGGCAGCGCCGCAGACCGGGCCCATGCGCGCCTTTTGCCCATCGGGCCAAGATCGTGAACAGGTGCTCAGCATGCGGGGCGGGGCATTCATGGCATGCGCTCAAGGCTGGGCGCTGTTAGGCAGCGCCAGGACGATCTGCCCGCTCCAGCGCGGCGCGCCGCTGCCTGCGTCGCGGCTGAGCTGCACTTGCACGGGCTGGCTGCGCGTGGTCTCGCGCACCTCGCGCAGCCATTGCAGCAGCTGGGCCGCGGGCACGGCGCGCAGGCGCACGGTGGCGCGGTCGCCGGCCGTGGTCAGCTGTGGCGCGGCATCGGCGCCCTGGCCGGGGGCGGCCAGCAGGCGCTTGGCGCTGGCCTCCACGGCGGCGGCCAGCGCCGCTGGCGTGCTGCTGGCCGTGGCGCTGCCGGCCAGCTGCTGCTGCAATTGCTGCGCTTGCTGGCGCATGGCCTGCATGTGTTGCAACTGCTGCTCCAGCGCCAGACGCCGGGGCTCGTAGCCTTGCCAGGTGCGCCAGGCCGGCTGCAGCGCCAGCGCCCACAGCAGGCCGCCAGCGACCACGGCGGCGGCCAGCGCCAGCATGCTGCGCTCGCGCGATTGCAGGCTGTGCCAGCGTTGGCGCAGCGGCGCCAGCGCCGCGCTGATGCGGCCCGGCGCTTGGTTGGGGCTTTGGCCGGTGGTCTTGCGCGGCGGTTGTGCGGCGCGGTTCATGGCTGGCTCCCTGGGGCGGCCGGGGCCGGTTCGATGTGCAGGCGGCCTTCGTGCCACTGCGCCAGCAGGCCCTGTGCGGCCAGGCCGTCCTGCCATTGCTGCAGCAATTCGCTGCCGTGCGGCAGGCCGCTCAGGCGCAGTTGGGCGTTTTCATAGTGCAGCTCCTGCGGGCGCATGTCCTCGGGCAGGCCCAAGCCGGCTGCGCCGGCCAGTACCTCGAAGGAGCCGGGCGTGAGCGCGCCGCTTTGCTGCTGCAGGCGCTGCAGCTCCTGGCGCATTTGCCGTGGCGCATCGACCACCACCGCCACTTTGGGGAAGGTGCTGCGAAACACCGCATCGGCCTGGGCGTGCAGCTGCTGCAAATCGCGGCGCGCTTGCCAGGCCCAGAGCTGGATGCCGGCCAGCTGCACCAGTACCAGCAGGGCCGCGCCCCAGCGGGCCCAGCGCCAAGCCGGGGCGCGCAGAAAGGTCTGCCACCCTTTGTGCAGGCTCTGCCCCAGGCGGTCGCGGCCGCTGTTGGCGAACTGGAACTGCGCCAGATTCCACGGCGATTGGGCCGCCTGCAGCAGGCGCTGGGGCTGCTGCAGCAGTTGCACCGGGCGGCCCAGGCGCTGCTGGGCCAGCTGGTACAGGGCTGGCTCGGCCTGCACGCTGGCGCCGGGCTGGGCCACGCAGTCCAGCGCGGCGGCGCTGGCCGTCAGCGGCAGGGCCAGCACGCCAGCCTGGGGCGATGCCGCGCCACTGCCCTGGCCGGCGCCCACGGCCACCAGCCAGGGGTCGTCCTCGGTGCCGATGGCGTACAGGCTGGCGGCGGCTGGCGTGGCGTCGCTGGCCTCGGCCGTGTCTGCTGCATCGGCGGCCTCATGCGGCAGCGGGGCAAAGGCCGGCACGATGCGCTGCACCTGCAGGCCCTGCTGGGCCAGGGCCGTCACGTGGGCCTGCAGGCGCTCGGCCTGGCAGGCCGCCACCCAGCAGGGCGCGCCGGCGCGCGCCTGGGGCGCCAGTGCAAAGTGCAGCTGCTCGGGCTCGTCGAGCAACTGGTCTTCCAGCAGGCCCTGCAGCACGGCGCGCAGCCGGGCGCGATCCTTGAGGGCGATTTGCGGCAGCCGCACCCAGTGCCAGGACACATCCTGCACCGGCAGCACCAGCACCACCTCCGTGCCCTTGCCCGACGCCGGCAGCAGGCCCACGGGGCTGTGCCCGCTGTCGCTGACGGTCTGGCCATCGGCGCTGCGCACGAAGGCCCACGGGCTTTGCGCAGGCATCAGGTGCGAGGGGGCTTCGAGAATCAGGGCGGGCATGTCACTTCCAATCGGCGGGCTATTGTAGTGAGAGCCTGCACGGCCCAATCCCAAGGGCAGGGCTGTGCGAATCGAGTGGCCCAGCGCGCGTGGCGGCGGCGCAACCGTGCTTTTGATGTCCCGGCGGGATGCGGGCGCGAGCGGGCTTGAAATGGCCGCTGCCGGCCCCAGATGCCTGCATTGCCAGCGGGCATGGCGCCGGCTGGTCGCGCGGTAGAATGCGCGGCGGTTTTCACCGCGAGTCCGGCAGTGGCTGGCTTGGCTTTTTGGGGTCAGGCGCGTGGCGGGCTTTTGATTTGCAATTGATTATTTGAAGGCCCCTCGGCCTGGGCTGTGCCCCAGGTGTTGCGAGGCGGTGATTTTTCATGGCCACCAATTTCCTCACCAAGCTGTTTGGCAGCCGCAACGACCGCCTGCTCAAGCAATACCGCAAGACGGTCAACCGCATCAACGCGATGGAGCCCGAGCTGGAGCAGCTCAGCGATGAGGAGTTGGCGGGCAAGACCGCACAGTTCAAGCAGCGCCTGGCCGCAGGCGAGAGCCTGGATGCGCTGCTGCCCGAGGCCTTTGCCGTGGTGCGCGAGGCCTCCAAGCGCGTGATGAAGATGCGCCACTTCGACGTGCAGCTCATCGGCGGCATGGCCTTGCACTACGGCAAGATCGCCGAGATGCGCACCGGCGAGGGCAAGACCCTGACCTCGACGCTGCCGGTCTACCTCAATGCCCTGCAGGGCAAGGGCGTGCACGTGGTCACGGTCAACGACTACCTGGCGCGCCGCGATGCCGAGTGGATGGGGCGGCTGTACCGCTTCCTGGGCCTGACGGTGGGCATCAACCTGGCCATGCTCCCCAAGGAGGCCAAGCAGGCCGCCTACAACGCCGACATCACCTACGGCACGAACAACGAATACGGCTTTGACTACCTGCGCGACAACATGGTCTACGAGGCCGGCGAGCGCGTGCAGCGCAGCCTGCACTTTGCCATCGTCGATGAGGTGGACTCCATCCTGATTGACGAGGCGCGCACGCCGCTGATCATCAGCGGCCCGGCCGAGGACAACACCAAGGTCTACCAGGTGATGAACACCATCGCGCCGCAGCTGGTGCGCCAGGAGGGCGAGGCCGACCCGCGCACCGGCGAGGGTGTGATCACGCCGGGCGACTACACGGTGGACGAGAAATCGCGCCAGGTGCACCTGACCGATCAGGGCTACGAGAGCGCCGAGCGCATCCTGGCCGAGCAGGGCCTGCTGGCCGAGGGCGGCTCGCTCTACGACCCCAGCAACATCATGCTGGTGCACCATTTGTACGCCTCGCTGCGCGCACACACGCTGTTCAACCGCGATGAGCACTACGTGGTGCAAAACGACGAGGTCATCATCGTCGATGAGTTCACCGGCCGCCTGATGGCCGGGCGCCGCTGGAGCGATGGCTTGCACCAGGCCGTCGAGGCCAAGGAAGGCGTGCGCGTGCAGGCCGAGAACACCACCATGGCCTCGATCACCTTCCAGAACTACTTCCGCATGTACGGCAAGCTCGCGGGCATGACGGGCACGGCCGATACCGAGGCCTACGAGTTTCAGGAAATCTACGGGTTGGAGACGGTCATCATTCCGCCCAACCGCAAGAGCCAGCGCGAGGACCAGCTCGACCGCGTCTACAAGACCACCAAGGAAAAATACCAAGCGGCCATCGCCGACATCCGCGAGTGCCACGAGCGCGGCCAGCCGGTGCTGGTGGGCACCAGCTCGATCGAGAACTCTGAGATCATCTCCGGCCTGCTGGAACAGGCCGGCCTGCCGCACCAGGTGCTCAATGCCAAGCAGCACGAGCGCGAAGCGGACATCATCGCCCAGGCCGGGCGCGAGGGCATGATCACCATCGCCACCAACATGGCCGGGCGCGGCACCGACATCGTGCTGGGCGGCAACATCGAAAAACAAGTGGCCGCGCTGGAGGCCGACGAGGCGCTGGACGAGGCCGCGCGCCAGCAGCAAATCGACGCCCTGCGCCAGCAGTGGAAGGCCGACAACGCCAAGATCAAGGAGCTGGGCGGGCTGCGCATCATCGCCACCGAGCGCCACGAATCGCGCCGCATCGACAATCAGCTGCGCGGCCGCTCGGGCCGCCAGGGCGATCCGGGCTCCTCGCGCTTTTACCTGGGGCTGGACGATCCGCTGATGCGCATTTTTGCCGGCGATCGCGTGCGCGCCATCATGGAGCGCCTGAAGATGCCCGAGGGCGAAGCCATCGAGGCCGGTCTGGTCACGCGCAGCATCGAATCGGCCCAGCGCAAAGTGGAGGCGCGCAACTTCGACATCCGCAAGCAACTGCTGGACTACGACGACGTCTCCAACGAGCAGCGCAAGGTCATCTACGCGCAGCGCAACGAAATCCTCGACGCCGAGCATGTGGGCGAGTTCATCGCCCACATGCGCCAGAGCACCTTCACCGAACTGGTGCAGCGCCACGTGCCGCCCGATTCGATGGAAGAGCAGTGGGATTTGCCCGCATTGCAGGCCGAGCTGGCCCAGGAGTGGGATCTGCAGCTGAACCTGGTTGAGAAGGCCCAGGCGGCCGACTCCATCGCCGCCGAGGACATCCTGCAGCAGGTGCTGCAGGCAGCTGACGCGGCCTATGCCGAGAAGGTCGAGCGCGTGGGCGCGGCCCAGTTCGGGCACTTCGAGCGTGTGGTGCTGCTGCAGACCTTCGACACCGCCTGGCGCGACCACCTCAGCGCGCTGGACTACCTGCGCCAGGGCATCCACCTGCGCGGCTTTGCGCAAAAGCAGCCCAAGCAGGAATACAAACGCGAGGCCTTCGAGCTGTTTCGCCTGATGCTGAGCAACTCCAGTGCCGAAGTCACGCGCATCATCATGCGCGTGCGCATTCAGGATCCGGAGCAGGTCGAGCAGGCTGCCGAGCATATGGAGCAGACTGCTGAGGACATCGCCCAGCGCGCCATCGACCAGACCAATGCCCAGGCCGCCTTTGCAGGCGACGATGGCCAGCCACTGCCGCGCGTGGGCCGCAACGACCCCTGCCCCTGCGGCAGCGGCAAAAAGTACAAACACTGCCACGGCCAGCTGAGCTGAGCGCCATGCGTTTCACCGACCAACTGACTGCGGCGGCGCGCAGCCAGCACAGCATGCTGTGCGTTGGGCTGGACCCTGAGCCGGCCCGCTTGCCCCCCCACTTGCCCCAGGGCGTGGCAGGCATCTACGATTTCTGCGCGGCCATCGTCGATGCCACGGCCGATCTGGCTTGCGCCTTCAAGCCGCAGATTGCCTACTTCGCCGCGCAGGGCGCGGAGGCGCAGCTCGAACGCCTGATCGCCCACATCCGCCAGGCCGCGCCCGGCGTGCCGGTGATCCTCGATGCCAAGCGCGGCGACATTGGCGCCACCGCCGTGCAGTACGCGCGCGAAGCCTTCGAGCGCTATGGCGCCGATGCCGTCACGGTCTCGCCCTTCATGGGGCAAGACACGGTGCAGCCCTATCTGCAATACCCGGACAAGGGCGTGTTCCTGCTGTGCCGCACCTCCAACCCGGGCGGCAATGACTTCCAGGCCCAGCGCCTGGCCGACGTGCCGGGCCAGCCGCGCCTGTTCGAGCACCTGGCCGCCCAGGCCCAGGGGGCCTGGAACGCCAATGGCCAGCTGGGCCTGGTGGTGGGCGCGACCTACCCCGAGGACGTGGCGGCCGTGCGCCGCTGCGCCCCCAGCCTGCCGCTGCTGATCCCGGGCGTGGGCGCGCAGGGCGGCGATGCCGTGGCCACGGTGCGCGCCGCCTATGCTGGCCCGGGCAGCGTGGCCATCAACTCCTCGCGCGCCATCCTCTACGCCAGCCAGGGGGCCGATTTTGCCCAGGCAGCGCGCGCCCAGGCATTGCGCACCCGCGACGAACTCAACGCGGCAATGCCGGCGTAAGAGCCTGTTTTCAAAGTCTTGGTGAGATTGCGCGCGGTGGCTGCCGCTTTGCGCCGGTGGTAAGGGCGAGGCCGGGATGTGCGCCTGGCGGCACAGTCACTTTCTTTTTTCGAAAAAGGGAAGTGCATCACACGCTCTATGGGGTGTTGAGATTGAGTGTCGCGGCGGTGTTTTCGGTCAAAAACCGCAACTGCTGCGTTGAAAACGCTTGCAAGGTGTCCAGGCCTTGCGCGTGTTTTCGCCTTGCATCTGCGGCTTTTGTCTCGAAAAACCGCTTCGCAAACCCCAAATCTCAACAAGCCCTAAAGAAAAACGACCCTGCTGCCCGCCCTGGGCCAGCAGCGGCACAGGCCGCAGGCAGAAAGGGCACTGCCCGCGGGCCATCGCTTTGGCTCGGCCCTGCTGTGGTTGGGCTGCTCTTCAAAATGGAATGTCGTCGTCCTCGAACTGGTCGAAGTTCTGTGCCGGCGGCGGCGGTGGCGGCGGGGCGGCAGGGCGTTGGGCGGCGGCCTGAGGCGGGCGCTCGGGCTGCTGGCGGGCCGGGGCGCCGCCGCCATAGCTGCCGCTGTAACCGCCACCCTCGTAGCTGCCATCCCCGCCGCTGTTGCGGCCGCCGAGCATTTGCATGACGTCGGCGCGGATTTCAGTGGTGTAGCGGTCTTGGCCGGACTGGTCCTGCCACTTGCGGGTGCGGATGCGCCCTTCGATGTAGACGGACGAGCCCTTGCGCAGGTACTGCGCGGCGATTTCGGCCAGGCGGTCGTTGAAGACCACGTTGTGCCATTCGGTGAGTTCGCGCCGCTCGCCGGTTTGCTTGTCGCGCCATTGTTCCGTCGTCGCTACGCTGACGTTGGCCACCTGGCCGCCGCTGGGGAACATGCGCAACTCGGGGTCGCGTCCGAGGTTGCCGACGAGGATGACTTTGTTGACTGAGGCCATGGTGCGCTTTCTTTCAATACGGGACAAATGGCTGGCGGGCGCGCGCCTGTTCAGGCCATCTCATGTGCGGCCCTGCGCAAGGCGCGTCTTGAGGGCGTGGCACAAGGCCTGGGCCGTCGCGCCCAGCAAGAGCAGGCTATTGTGCCGCAGCTTGCGTGTCGCCCGTGCCGTCGTCCCTGCCGCCCTCCACGCTGCGCGCCAGCGAGGCGGCCGGCAGGGGCGGTTGCAGGGCTTGCTGGCGCAGCAGTTGCAGTGCGGCATGCCGGGGATCGCCTGCGGGTAGGCGCGCCAGCATGCGATCGAAATGCCCCAGGGCCTCTTGTTGGCGGCCCAGGCGCAGCAGGATGTGCGCGGCGCGGACGTCGGCTTTCTCATGGTGGCGGCGGTCGGCCACGTATTGCAGATCGGCCAATGCGGCCTCCAGCTTGTGGCGGTTCAGGCCCACGCCCAGGGCGTCGGTGTGCTGCTGCGCGCCGTGTGGCAGCTGCTCAGGGTCTTCGCTTTGTGCGATCAGCAAGTCGGCGCGGCGCAGCCGCGCTTTGAACAAGTCCGGGGACAGGGCGATGCTTTGGTCGAGCAATTGCAGGGCTTCGCGCTGGTGTTCGGGGCCGCGTTGCAGCAGCGTATCGGCCAGCCAGTACATGGCGCGGGCGCGCTCGGGTTCGAGCAGCAGGACGCGCCGCAGCAGCGGCTCGACGTCGAAGTCCTCGGCATCGTCGCGTGCGAGCTTGACGCGGATCATCAGCGCCGGCACAAAGTTGGGCCGCGCGCGCAGCACTGCCGTTAGCGCAATGCGGGCCTTGTCGCGCTGGCCCAGCCGCACCAGGCAGCGGCTGCGGTACCAGTGCAAGGCCACGACGTTGGGATGCCTGGGCAGCAGGAATTCCAGGATGGCCAATGCCCCCTGATGATCGCCTGCGCGCATGAGCTGCTCCGCCCGCGCCAGCACTTGCTTGTACTCTTGCATGCTGTGGTTGTTGTAGTTGTTGTGGCAGCCCTTGCCGTGTCTTGTCAAAAAACCGCCGAGACTTTGAACATGAACAGGCTCCGAGGCATTTTCAGCCGCCAGGCGCATGAGCAGGGCGGCAATATGCCATTCTGCAACACATTGCAGCCAGTGTGACGGGCCTTGGCGGGGCGCTGGCTTACTCGGCCAGGATCTTGAGCACGTCGGAGTGGAACTCGCGCGAGTACAGGATGAACACCACCAGCGCCGTGGCGGCCATCAGCGCCAGGGGCGAGAAGAACCAGGCCAGGGCGGCAAACGAGAAGTAATAAGCGCGCAGCCCGTCGTTGAAGGCCTCGGCGGCGCGGCCCACCAGCTTGCCGGCGCGCTCGGCGTAGTAATTGGGGTCGAAGCGCCCGGCCTTGAACTCATCGACGGGCGGCATGCCGCCAATGGCCAGCGCCACGAAGGTGTACTGGCGCATGGACCAGGAGAAGCGGAAGAAGGCGTACACGAAGATGGAGATCAGCAGCAGGATCTTCAGCTCGAACACTTCCGGCGGCGCCGGCTGGGCGAAGGGGAAGGCGCGCATCAGCTCGGCGGCCTTGTCGGTGGTGCCCAGCAGCGCGAACAGACCACCGATGACGATGATGGTGGTTGAGCTGAAGAAGGTGGGCGTGCTGGAGAGGTTTTGCGTGATCAGACCATCGAGCATGCGCGGGTCGCGCATCGTGGCCTGCTTCATCCAGTAGCGGCGGTAGCGGTTGGTGGCGGCCAGCAGTGAGCGGTGGCGCATCCTGCTGTACTTGGTCATGCCCATGTAGCCCCACCACACGCCCAGAAAGCAGGCCAGAGCCAGCCAGTCGTAGCCCGACAGCATCGCAAGAGTCTTCATGGCGCGCAATGGTAGCGCCACCCCCCTGCTAGGGGTTGTTGAGATTGGGTTTGCGAAGCGGTTTTTCGAGGCAAAAGCCGCAAATGCAAGGCGGAAACGCTTGCAAGGTGTACAGGCCTTGCAAGCGTTTCCAACGCGGCAGTTGCGGGTTTTGGTCGAAAACACCGCTGCAACACTCAATCTCAACAATTCCTAGGCCCCAGAAGAAAGGCTGCGCGCTCTGCCGCGCGCCGCAGGGGCGGCGCTGTTCAGGTTGCGCCGAAGTCGCTCAGCGGCTCGAAATGCCGGCCCCGCAGCACCAGGCGGGTGGCGCCGGGCATTTGGCGTTGCGGCTGGGGGTGCAGCGGGTCGCCCGGCAGGCAGATCATGCGCTGGCCCGCGTCGTCCACGCTGACGGGGGCGATGCAATAAGGCGTGTGCGCGCGGACATAGGCCAGCAGCTCGGCGGCGCTGGCGAAGCGGCCCAGGTGGGCCAGGGTCATGATCTGCGGCGGGGCCAGCAGGATTTCGCGGCGCTGGTGGCGCAGCAAGAAGTCGCCGGGCGTGGCCCAGTGCAGGCTTTGGGCTTCGTGTCCATCGGCCTCGGGGCTTTGGCCGGGCATCAGCTCGGCAATGAAAAACCAGGTGTCAAAGCGCTTGAGGCTCATATTGGGCGTGGTGGGGGTGATCCAGCGCGAGAGCGGCTGCAGATCCCGCACGCAGGCCTGCAGGCCGTGCTGCGCCAGCGCCTCGCGCCAGGCCAGGCCCTGGGCCAGGGCCTGGCGGGCGCTGGCCACGGCCTGTGCGCTGGCAGGCTGGGCCGCCGGGGTGTGCAGCAGGCCGACTTCCTCCAGCGTCTCGCGCAGTGCCGCGCCGTACAGCCGGGCGATGTGCGTGGCATCGCGCTCGCCACGCGGCAGGCGCGGCGCCAGCTCGGGCCAGTGCGCGGCAAAGCCGCTGTGCTCGGCAATGGCTTCGTCGCCGGGCTCTACCTTGCCGCCAGGGAACACCAGCGCGCCGGCAAAGTTGCGCACCCCGGCGGCGCGTTCGGTCAGCAGCACCTCGAAGCCGCCGCCCGGCGCAGGGCGCAGCACGATCATGCTGGCTGCGGGCAGGATGGCGGCAGGGGCGTCTTCGGGCGGGGGCGCGGCGGCGTGTTCGGACATGGCAATGGCAGTGGTTGTGGGTATGATCGCGCCCGTTTTGATGCAGGCGCTCAGAACCTGTTTTTCAGGCGCTGAATGATACGGACGAAGGAACGGCAATGGCATTGGATTTTGCAGGGCGCGTGGCGATTGTGACGGGCGCGGGCGGCGGCCTGGGGCGCGCGCATGCGCTGGCGCTGGCGCGGCGTGGCGCCAAGGTGCTGGTCAACGACCTGGGCGGCGACGTGCATGGCGTGGGCGGCAGCGGCTCGGCTGCGCAGCAGGTGGCCGACGAGATCGTCGCCGCAGGCGGGCAGGCGCTGGCCAATGGCGCCTCCGTGACGGATTTCGAGGCCGTGCAGGCCATGGTGCAGCAGGCCATGCAGGCCTGGGGCCGTGTCGATGTGCTGGTCAACAACGCCGGGATTTTGCGCGACAAGACCTTCGCCAAGATGGAGCTGGCCGACTTCCGGCTGGTGCTGGACGTGCACTTGATGGGGGCGGTGCACTGCGCCAAGGCCGTCTGGCCGCACATGGTGGCGCAAAAGTACGGCCGCATCGTGATGACGACCTCCTCCAGCGGGCTGTACGGCAACTTCGGCCAGTCCAACTACGGCGCGGCCAAGCTGGCGCAGGTGGGGCTGATGCAGACTTTGGCGCTGGAAGGGGCCAAGCATGGCATCCGCGTCAATGCGCTGGCGCCCACGGCGGCCACGCGCATGACGGCGGGCCTGCTGCCCGAGGACGTGTTGGCCCAGCTCAGCCCCGAGGCGGTGGTGCCGGCCATGCTGGTGCTGGCGCACGAGCACGCGCCCACGCGCGCCATCCTGTGCGCCGGCGCAGGCAGTTTCGAGGCGGCGCACATCACCCTCACGCAGGGCATCCACCTCGGGCTGGGCGAGGACGTGGACGCCCAGCTGGCCCAGCGCCTGACGCAGGTGCTCGAACGCGCTGGCGAGCGCGTGCCCAGCGGCGGACATGAGCAAGGCGAGGTGGAAGTGCAAAAGGCCCTGGCGGCCCAGCCAGCGCGGCATTGAGCCCGCCGCACGTCCCAGGCCCGATTGCAGCGTGCGCCCATGAGCATCCAGTGGTTTCCCGGCCACATGCACCTGACTCGCAAGGCCATTGGCGAGCGGGTCAAGACCATCGACGTGGTCATCGAGATGGTCGATGCGCGGCTGCCGGCCTCCAGCGCCAACCCCATGCTGCGCGAGCTGCTGCAGCACAAGCCCAATCTGAAAGTGCTCAACAAGGCCGATCTGGCCGACCCTGAGCGCACGCAGCAATGGCTGCAGTGGTACGGCCAGCAACAGCAGACCCGGGCCGTGGCCATGGACAGCCACCACAGCGCGCCGGCGCGGGCGTTGATCGAGGCCTGCCAGGCGCTGGCGCCCGGGCGCGGCAGCATGGACAAGCCCATGCGCGTGCTCATCTGCGGCATCCCCAACGTGGGCAAATCCACGCTCATCAACACCATGGTGGGCAAGCGCGCCGCCAAGGCCGCCAACGAGCCGGGCGTGACGCGGCGCGAGCAGCGCTTTGCCCTGCAGGACGGCTTTTACCTGTTCGACACCCCCGGCGTGCTGTGGCCGCGCATCATCGTGGCGCAAAGCGGCTACAACTTGGCCGCGGCCGGTTCCATCGGGCGCAATGCCTTTGACGACGAGCTGGTGGCGCTGGAGTTGCTGGCCTATCTGCAGCGCCATTACGCCGCGTTGCTGCTGGCGCGCTATGCCATCGCGCCCAGCGCCGCCGAGCTGGCCCAGTTGCCTGACTATGCACTGTTCGAAGCCATCGGCCGCCAGCGTGGCGCCTTGCTGCCCGGCGGGCGCATCAATGCGCAGAAAACGGCCGAAATCATCCTGCAGGACTTTCGCAGCGGCGCGCTCGGGCGCGTGACGATCGAGACGCCCGCCGAGTTCGAGGCCTGGCAGGCCACGGGCGAGCGCCTGGATGCCGAGCGCCAGCTGCGCAAGGAGCAAGCCGAGCAACAGCGCCAGCAAAGCAAACGCCGCCGGCGTTGAGAGCCCGGCGTCCATGACGGGGTGGCCTGTGGCAGTAAAAAACCACGCTACAATGCGCCCTTGGCCGGTTTAGCTCAGCTGGTAGAGCACCCGCCTTGTAAGCGGTAGGTCGTCAGTTCGAATCCGACAACCGGCACCAGGCCACAAGCCCACATGCTTGGCATGTGGGCTTTTTCTTTGCCTGCAGAGTGCTGAATGTGGCTGGTGTGTGAGGCGCCCAAAAAGCAGCCCAGGCATGGGTAGGGCCAGTTGCGCGCCGTCGTGCCCGGCTGGGTCTCGATCCATAAAATATGCGGTTTCGACTTGGCGTTTGCCGCGCGCCCAAGCCACATTGCACATTGCGGCGCTGGCGCTGCCTTTCCATTCGTCCCCACGCACTTTGCTTGACTCTGGCCATGACACCGGTTTCCCCGCCCGATGATGAGGACGGCCAAGGGCCTGTGTCCAAAGGGCCTGTCTCTTTGCTGGGGCGGGCGATGGCCAAGCTGCCGCGCCCCGGCAGTTCCCGGGCCTTGATGCCTGCCTGGTTGCGCAGGGCGCAGGCGCCGCGCAAGCAGCATGCCGGCACGGCGCTGGATTCGCTCGCATCGCAAAGCCCCTCGCTGCTGCAGGGCATGCCCGATGTCAGCGGCCCGGATGCGGGCCACCACATCGTGCATGGCGTGGCCGGCTCCGGCAAGACCAGCATGTTGCGCGCCCATCTGGCCTATTTGGTGCAGCAGTACGCGGCGCGTGGCATCCATGGGCCGATTCTGGTGCTGTGCTACAACGAGCCGCTGGCGGTCTGGCTGCAGTACGAGCTGATGCGCCAGGGCCTGTCGCCGCAGCAGGTGGTGGTGCGGCACTTTCACCGCTGGTGCCGCGAGCAGCTGATTGCTTACCACCTGGAGCTGCCGCCGCGCAGCATGCCGGCCTCGGCGCAGATCAAGAACATCGTCGAGCGCGTGCTGCGCGCGCTCTCCGATGGCTCCATCCCGGCCGGGCAGTATGCGGCGGTGCTGGTTGATGAGGCGCACGACTTTCCGGCCAGCTGGCTGGGCGTGCTCACGCAGCTGCCCACGCCGGCGACCAACCACCTGGTGCTGTACTTTGATGACGCGCAAAGCATTCTCAAGCGCAAGCGTACGGGGCTGGTGCAGCTGCACCAGCATGGCATTGATACGCGCCAAGTGCAGCATTTGACGCTGAACCAGCGCAACCCCGAGCCCATCTTCAATGCGGCGCTGCACATGGCGGGCACGCTGGTCGCGCCCATCGACGCCGGGCCGCAGGGCATCCCGCGCCTGAAGCCGCGCAGCAGCGGGCGTTCGGGCGATTCGGTGCTGTTGTTCCCGGCCTCCAGCCTGCGCGCCCAAGGGCGCAAGGTGGCTGAGCTGCTGCTGCAGGCGCGCCGCGAGGCCGGCATCGCCTGGGGGCAGATGGCCGTGCTGTGCGACAACCGCTTCCAGCTCGATGTGTGCCACGGCGCGCTGCGCTACCAGCACATCCCGCACCAGATGCGCCGCGGCACGGGCGAGTTCGACCCGGCGGCCGATACGGTCAAGCTCATGAGCCTGCAGGCCTGCGCCGGGCTGGAGTTCGAGCTGGTGGTGATCGTCGATTCGGGCGAGGTGCCGGCCA